>JAEWBL010000357.1 GCA_023391175.1 Pseudomonadota bacterium | reverse complement strand
TAAATCCGGCAACCCTGCCGGGCGGATGGGATCTGCTCACGATTGCTCAATGATGCGCGCGAGACGACAGGTGACGCTGCTGCCACCGGTCGTCCTCGCGCATCGCCTGCGTTTGACCACTGCCGCTTGATGCGGCGGTGACATCAGGACGCCGTGACGGCGGGAATTTTCCAGCTTCCGTCGAGGATCGAAGGCTTTTTCGGGTTCGGCCAATACATGCGCAGCATGAGGACAAACGCGCCGGAGGGCGCCGGAAGCCAGTTGGATTCCTTGTCCGCGCCGGGCGAGTCGTGCTGGATGTAGAGGTCGACCGAGCCGTCGGCATTCGTCTTGAGGTTCTGCCGAGCGCTGATCGAATAGCGGTTGAGCGGATTGGCGACGAAGAAGTAGTTCTCGTCATACATGTCAGGGACCAGAAGCCCTTCACCGGCGGCAACTGTCCCTTGGGGAAGTGCATGACATACTTCTTCGAGCCGTCATACTTGCGCGCCAGCAGGCCGCCCCCGGACTTCAGCGAGGTCGGATAGACTGCATCCTCCGGCCGGTTGGCGCCGAGGCCGATGGCGGTGATGAGGGCGCGCTGGATGTAGTCCGTGCCGTAGATGCCGGTGGCGGTGGTGAAGCGCCAGCCGTTCACGTTCTTGATTTCGGGCCCGGTCACGAAGTGCAGCATGATGCGGTCGAAGCTGAACTTCGGCACCCGGTTGAGCACCGCGGGGTCGGCCGCCTTGGGATCGAAATCCTTGCCGGGCACGATGCCGATGGCGGCGAGCCGAGGCAGGATGGGCGCGTCGGCGGCGGCGGGCGGGTTGGTCTTGAGCAGGTCCGCCAGCAGCTTGAAATATTCAACGCCGCTCAGGCCGTTCACCTGGTCGCGCACCGCCGTCTTCATGTCGATGGCCGGATCCACTGTACCAGCCGACGGCGTGTAGTCCTTGCCCCAGGCGCTGAGGGGATAGATCTTGCAGGCGTCCTGTAGCGCATGAACCGCTGCGTAATCCTCCGGCGTGCCGGTGCAGTAGATGCGGCCGAGCAGCCAGACGATGGACGTCGGCGACTTGTACTGGACGACGCCGGCCGGCAGCGTGCCCTTCCAGCCCGGGCCGGTGATGGCATAGGTCTGTGCGCCGGTGCCGGTGGTGCGCGTGCCGGGCACCTGGAATACGTCGGTCCAGCCGTCGAGCATTGGGAAGAGGAAGTAGCGTCCCTTCATGTCGGGGATGCTGACGATCCACGGCTCCTTGCCCACGTCGAGCCAGGCGGTGGTGTAGAGAGTGTCGGCGTTGGGGGCGGTGACGTCGCGAAAGCTCGCATCGGGATAGGACCGCATGCGCACCAGCTGCCCCATGGGGGCTCGGGTGCCCTCCGGCGCGGCGATATTCGTCATGACCCGGCGCGTAATTTCCATGGTCACCAGCGGGTAGCCGTAGATATAGGCTTCCGATGCGGCACGCAGATCTTCGACGTCTGCAGTCAATTCGTGGATCAAGCCCTCGGCTGCGGCAGGCCCCAAGGCGGCGCCAGCGCCGAGAACGCCAAGGCCCAAAGAAACTGAACGCCTCGAAACCGTCATGGCGAATCCCCCCGTGTCGAACAGCCGTCGCAAATCACCCCTCGCGCGGCCCGGCCGGACGCTATACGAAGCGAAAGCGTGACGTTTATCTTTTCGCGACAGCACACAATCAGGTGATGGCATGACGCATGTGCCGATGCAGAGGGTTGGGGGTCTATCGGGCGCGGCGGACCTGCTGCGCGAACTTGGCGCCGATCCCCGGGATACCTGCACCGGTCTGTCCTTCAATGCGGAAGAGCTGGAGCCGGATACCCTCATTCCTTACAGTGAAGGCCTGCAGTTCCTCGCCAATTGTGCGCGCGCGACCGGGCTTGAGCACTTCGGCCTCTTGCTCGGGACGCGCTACGACCATCTTTCGCTGGGCCGGATCGGGCGGCTGATGGATGCGAGCCCGACGCTGGGCGACGCGCTGCGCAGCTATGTTCAAGTCCAGATCGGCCTGTCGCGCGGCGCTTCTGTCTATTTCTATCCGCTGGGAGAGGACGTTGTGCTGGGCTACGGCATCTACGCCCGGCATGATCCCGGCGCGCGCCAGGCCTATGGCTATGCGATGGGCTGTGGCGTCAACATCGTCCGGGCGCTGACCGGAAACCGGGGGCGCATCGTCGAAGTGCTGCTCTGCCATCGCGCGCCGGCCGACCCGAGCCTCTTCGAGACCCTTCTCGGCGCGCGCGTGCGCTTCGATCAGTACCAGTCGTGCGTGGTCTTTCCCCGCGCCGACCTCCGGCTCCCCAATCCCGGCGCCGACGCGGCCCGCTACGAGGCTTTCCTGGCGCAGCTCGCCTCCATGATGCACATCGATACGGCGGATTCGGCGGCGACGCTGCTGCACCAGATGAAGCCGCTTCTGATGCAGGACGCCTTCTCCCTTGAGGCCGTGGCACGGCGCCTCGATCTTCATCCCCGCACGCTCAACCGGCGCCTGCGGGAGACGGGATCATCCTTCGTCGCCATCCGCGCCGAGGTGCGTTTCCGCGCCGCGCAGGAGTTGCTCGCGCTGACCGACCTGCCGGTGGGCGACATCGCGCTCGCCCTGTCCTTCTCCGCGCACAGCAATTTCGTGCGTGCCTTCGGTCGCTGGGCGGGGATGACACCGACCCAGTGGCGCGCGGGATTGACGAGTCGGGCTGCCGTCTGAGGGGAGGGCGGTTCAGAAGGGCTGCCCGGCGGCCCGCATCAGGGCGTCCGTGTCGCCCAGCCAGACCTGGTCCTCGGCCTTGAGCGCCTCCAGCACCCGCCGAAGGGCGGCAGCACCGGCCGGCGTACCGACGACGAAGGGGTGGATGCCGATCGCGACCACGGTCGCCGGCCGGGCCGGATCGGCCTTCGCCTCGCGCGCCAGCTCGCGCACATAATCGATCCAGAGCCGCGCGAGGTCGTCGGCTTCCTTGAAGCGGGAGAGATACTGGCCCATGTCCACCACGCTGGGCGGGTAGGGCACCAGCACCAGCGGTGTGGGCTTGGTGTCGAGCCGCGCCAGCACGTCGGAATCCATGCCGTCGAGGGTGTAGCGGATGCCTTCGGCGGCGGTCGCCTCGAACGTCTGCGCATCTGGATAGACGCTCGGGCTGGACCAGCCGTTGGAGCGCACGCCCGTGTCCGCCTCGATCATGTCGAGCGTCCTGCGGATATAGGCCCGCTGCGCCGCAGGCCCCTCAGACAGGGGCAGAAGATCAGTGGAATTGTTCAGCCCGTGGGCGATGATCGGCGCAGATGGAACAAGCGCCCGAAGTGACGACCACACCTGCGGCTGCGCTTTCGGGAACTGGGCGTTGAGCGCGAGGCTCAGGGGAACGCCCATCTCCTTGAACAGCCGGCCGGTGCGGGGCAGGCCGAAATTGATCGCATATTGCCGAAAACCCTCATCCACCAGATCGGGCGTGCGCCCGGTCATGTCCGGGCGGAAGTTCGGGCCCTGTCCGTGCCCCCACGTCTCCACGTAAAGGACGAACAGCACGGCGACTTTCCTGCCGCCCGGCCATGCGGCGACGGGAATTTCCTGCCGTGGCAGGCCGGTGATCCAGTCCGTGCTTGCCGCCTCGCCCGCCGACCCGCGGGCGGGTGTGAGTGCCGCGACGGCGGCGAGGAGGAGGGCGAAGATCGGTGCGCGCATGTCTCACCTTCCTGTGTGGATGGCTCCGGGCACGGGCATTCCGTGCTCGGGGCGCCGTTCAGTGGAGATCGTCGAGGGACGCGGCGCCCGATCCGCCGGAGATCAGCGCCGGCCACTGCTTCGAGCCGAACGGAACCTGCGGCGGCAGGAACGGCTCCTGTCCGCGCGCCTTCATCTCCGCGATGATGGCCTTGCGGGCGTCGCCCCCCATCAGTTCGTAGTCCATCAGCCGGTCGTTGTTGAAGAACAGCCCGCCCACCGAGCGGTCGGAGATGATACGCACCACGGCGGTGAGCATGTCCTCCGGCGTGGTGGTGAAGGAGACGGTCTCGATCAGGAACAGGCGGTCGTTGATGGCCTTCTCGCCGAAGTATTGCGCGAGAACGCTGTAGAGCACGTTGTTCTGGCGCGCCACATAGATGGTATTGCTGGCGCCATAGACCTGATCGAAGCTGCCGCCCAGCTCCTTCTTCCAACCGTCCAGCACGCCCATCCAGTGCTTCACCTGCGTCTGGGCCGCCCAGGCGATGGCGTTGCGCAGGACAGGCGCCTGCGTCTTGGCATAGGCCTGCACGGCATCGAGGGTGACGACACCCTTGGCGAGGCTGTCCTCCATGAAGGCGATGTTGTTCTCAAGGATGGCACGGGAATTGGCGCGCCAGGCATCGGGCATCTCCGCCGCGCCGATCGTCTCCAGCGCGCTCTTCATCTCGCTCAGATAGGCACGCATGGGCGCGACCCAGGAAGTGTCGGTCGGCGTGTCCACATAGGGCAGCACGACCTCGGAGATGGCCATGGCGCTGTGGCCCAGCGATTTCATCACCTGATAGGCCTTCGGCACGGACGGCGCCTCCAGCGGCGGCTGGCCGGGCCGGTAGAGGATCATGCGCCCGCCCGCGCCCGAGAACAGCGCCAGAATGACCGGATGGTTGGCGAGGATGTTGCGGCGGAAGGCGGCGCCGGCGTTCTCGTAGAGTGAAAACATGGTGGTGTTGAGCTGGAGGACGTTGCGGGTGGCGAGATCCTGTGCGGAGGGTGGCTGCGGCGGTCCGGCAATGGGCTTGAGATAGGCCGGTGGCTCGGCCGCCAGGGCGCCGGGCAGCGGCATTGCGGCGAGCGCGGCCGCCACCGCCAATCCGACTGGAAGGTATTTCATCGTTTCCTCCTCCATATGCTCTTTGCGCGGGCCGCTTTGGCAGACCGTCCGGGGCAGATCATTCGGGGCAGGCGGCGCCGCTCTCGATCCACGCTTTGACCAGGGCTTTCGCTTCCCGTTGCGAGCCCGGTGCGGGTGTCCGCGTGCCGCCCGGATGCCAGGCCCAGCCGACCAGCGTGTCGTCGCCGATATGCGTGATGAGATCGGCGAGAGACCGGCCGCCGTTGCGGCTCGGGTCCTTGATCTGGTTGCAGATTTCCGCCGGGCTCTTGCCCTCCCAAGCCATTTCGGCGGGCGCGAGATGCCATTCGGGATGGCCGGGGACGCCGGCGGGTGGGTAATTCTCGCCGCGATGGCAGATGCCGCACCTGAGGCTCGCGGTGCCGAACCCGTCGGCGCCGCGTGTCACCGGCGGCTGGTGAAGACGTGCTGCGTCCCCCTGCCGTGGCCGATCAGTGGCGGGGTGGCAATTGGTGCAGCGCGGATGGGTGAGCACCTTGCTCAACTCGCTGAAATACGCCGCCGAGCGTTGCGCCGGCTCGGCGATGGCGGCGAAGGCTTCCGGGGGCGCGAGCGTATTGGCAGGTGCCGAAAGCGCGATCCCGGCTGCCGCCAGCAGCCCGGCGAGGGCCACTGCGGGCAAGGTCGTTGCGAGGCGCCTGTCGAACAGCATCGAAAGCCCCTCAGGTCAGGAAGCGCTTGGGGTCGGCGAGCACGACATCGCGCACCGCCTGGTGGTATTTGACGTAGCCGGAGCAGCGGCACAGATGGCCGTCGAGGGCCTCGGCGATGGTGCGCTCCAGATCAGCCCGTGGAATGGGGGCCCGTTCCAGCCGCTCCAGCAGCACCTGCCCCTCGTTGAGGAAGCCGGGGGTGCAATAGCCGCACTGGAAGGCGAAATGGGCGACAAAGCTCTTCTGCAGGGGCGTCAGCTCGCCATTCTTCGCGTGGCCTTCCACTGTGCGGATGGCGAGCTTGTCGAAGTCGGTGGCGGGCGCGATGCAGGTGGGGGTGGTGGAGCTGGTGCCGTCCGCATGATCCACGATGACCGCGCAACTGAGGCATTGGGCGGCGCCGCAGCCGAACTTGGTGCCGGTCATGCCCAGCACTTCCCGCAGGAAGTCGTTCATGCTCAGGCCCTCGCGGACCTGGACGGGGCCGTGGCTGCGACCGTTGATGGTGAGCGAGACCGGGGGCAACGGGCGTCTCCCTTCACAGAACCCGCCGGACATCGTCCGGCGTGACGGGCAAGGCACGGAAACGATGGCCGGTGGCATCGTGGATGGCGTTGAGGATGGCGGGCACCACCGGGATCATGACCACCTCGGCCATGCCCTTGGGCGGCTCGTTCGGCGCAACGCGTGGCAAGACTTCCACCTCCAGCGCGTGGAGGGGCAGATCGGAGCCGCGGGCGACCACATAGTCGCCGAGGTTCCAGCGGCCATTGCCGGGTCCGTTTTCGAACGGCGGCAGGGTTTCGAGCAAGGCGTAGCCTAGCCCCATGGCAAAGCCGCCCTGCGCCTGGCCGACCACCACCTCAGGCGTGAGCACCTCGCCGCATTCCAGCACGCTGTACGCCTGCGACACCCGCACGGCGCCGCTCGCCTTCTGGATCTCGACCTTGACAAGCGTGCCGCAGCTCGATGTGAACGAGGTGCCGATCCGGTTGTAGCTCGCCGGCGGGAAGGCGATGAAGCTGCGGTCCAGCACCTTGAATGCGCCACCGCCGCGCCGCACCGCCAGAGCGTCGAGGTCGACCACCCATTCGAACCCGTCCAGCGGAAAGGCGGCCTGCGCCCATGCCCAGCGGGAGAAGGCGTGGGCCATGGCGCCGGTGAGGCCGCCCATCTCGTGGGCACGGGCAGCCACCTTCTCCTGCTTCAGCGGCGGCAGGCCGGAGAGGATGAGCACGTCGTCGTGCCAGAACGCTTCCTGCCACAGGAAGCGGCGCGGATCGTCCTGGCCGATGCCCCACAGGCTGAGCGCCGCCGGCCATAGCCCGAAGCGAAAGATGAGCCGCGCCGCCTCGGCCGCCGCCTGGGTGCCCACATGGGCGCCAATGGAGGCGCTGGTGGCCGAACTGATGGCCGGCACCCAACGCGGATTGCGGGCGGCCTCATCCTGCTCCTTCTGCGTGATGGTATATGGATCGCCGGAGGTCACGAGCCCGAGTTCATCGAACGCATCGATGCGGGCGACGGAGACCGCGTCCGCTCGCCGTCCCAGCAGCCCCGCCACGCGGTTCGCCACCGCCGTGCCGATGCCGTTGCCCATCTCGACCGCGTCGCAATAGATACGGATGCGCCCCTGGGGATCGATCTCCACCCGGCCGAGGGAGCAGTCCGCCCCCGTCCCGTAGTCCTTGGCGCAGACGGCGACGCCGGTGCCGACCAGCGTTCCGCCCGGTGCCGCCTTCCGCGCGGCATCGCGTCCGCGCCACAGGGCGTGGCCTTCGAGCTTGTCGAGTATCTCCGGCGTGCGGATCGAAACGGTCCACGGATTGCCGGTCATGGTGAGATCGCCGGCCTTCAGCAGATTTCGCCGACGCAGGGCGATTGGGTCCATGGACAGCGCCTGCGCCGCCTCGTCCACCAGCGTTTCCAGCGCCGTGGTGGTCTGGAGCACGCCGTAGCCGCGCATGGACCCGGCCGTGACGCCGCGGGTGTGTTCGGCGAGGGTCGTCACATCCACCTTAGGCACGTCGTAGATGCCGATAGCAGAAGTGGCCGATACTGCTGCGACACTGGCCGAGTAATTGGCGAGGCCACCGCCGTCGAGGATGTGGTCGGCCGCAAACGCCTGCATCCGCCCGGTGGCGCGGTCGAAGGCCACCCTGGTGTGCATGTCGAAGGCGTGGCGCTTGATGCCGCCCTGGAACTGCTGGAACCGGTCATGGGCGAGGCGGATGGGCCGACCCGGAAGGAACAAGGCGGCCAGTGCCACGTAAAGCGGGAACGGAGTATGGTCACGGCCGCCGAACCCGCCACCCAGATGGGCGAAATGGCTCTCGATCCGCGCGGGGCGGAATCCGGCCGCGGCCTCCCCCAGAAGGTGGGCCAGCTCCTCGCTCGCCTCCAGCGGCGACTGGACGCCGATCACCATCTTGAGCGCCTTCGCCTTCGCGTCGTACCAGGCGAGGCCGCCTTCCGGTTCCAGGAACATGGGGTCCACGGACTGGGTGCGGAACCGGCTGTCGAGGACCAGCATGCCCGGCCCGCCGGCGGCGATGAGGGCACGGATGGCCTCGCCCTGGATGGCGCCCTTCTTGTACTGCCCGCCGTCCTCGGTGGGCAGCGGGCGCCAGATGGGCCGGCCGCCGGGCTCGAAGACACCGGGGCTGATCCAGCCCTCGATCAGCGGCGAATAGACATCCGGCGCGCCGGGTGTGTCCCCAGCTACACGGGTGAAGCGCAAGGCGGCGTAGTTCGGTTGCGCCACGGGGCCGGTCTCGGCGCCGAACCGGGCTGGATCCTTCTCGCGCAGGATCGCCCGCGCCCGGTCATAGGCGTCGAAGCTCTCGAACAAGAGCAGCGCCAGCGGCTGGCCGAGATAAAGCGGCGTCTTGCCCGCCGGGCAGAGCAGGTCGCCGGCATAGAAGGGCGGCACGCGGACCCCGGCGCGCTCCAGATCCTCCGCCGTCACGATCTGCGTCGGCCGGGCGCCGGCCTCCAGCGCGGAGAGATCGAGCCCCGTGAAGACATGGGTGGCGTCGGCGGCACGCAGCAGCAGGGCATGGGCGGTCGTCGCCGGCCAGCCCTCCATGTCCGCCGCGCGGAAATCCGATGCGTAGAGCTTGGCGCCGGTCACCTTGGCGAAGGCGTCGATGCGACCGGCCGCGGAGCCGGAAAGGCGGGACGCGACCGTGCCGGGGAGCGTCTGGCTCGCGTTGAAGCCGGCGGCCCGCCCCGTACCAATGCGGCTCATGGCCAGCGTGATCCCACTGGCGGCCACCCAGGTCACGAACTCACGCCGCGATGGACGCATGTCTTTTCTTCCCCGGGACAAGTAAATAAGCAACGTATCAGCAATTTATCGCTGCTGCTACGCTGTATAAATAATCAAAATGCGACGATGACGGTATGATGTAAATATAAAAGCAAGCGTTCAATTTGGATTGAACGTGCAGGGCTGCGTGCTCCCACCGGAGGCACGTGCTGGCGCGCGAAACGGTCTGCGCTCAACACCGGCGTCCCGCCGACGCTGAAGCTTGAATCCCTGCATACCAAACACGCCGGACCTCTTCCTATTCCCTCATTTGAGGGATGGGGCCGGAACTGCGGTCGTCAGCCCGCTTCCTGCGCGGCCGGCCGGCGGTCGCCGCCGTCGCCCATCTGGAACCGCCTCAGCAAAGTGGCGTGCGAGCGGACGCCGAAGTGGCGATAGACCGCCCTCTGGTATTGCGCGACGGTGTATTCGGACAGGTTTAGGCCGACGGCGATTTCCTTGCGCGTGCGGCCGTCGAGCAGGAGGTTCAGCACCAGGCGCAGCCGGGGAGAGAGGCGGGGCACGCTGGCGCCGCGGTCGCTCGGCCATCCCTGCTCGTGCAGCCAGGGCAACTCGCTGAGGAGAATGTGGGCGATCCGCGCCTCCCGCTCGGAGAACGGCGCGGCATCCCGGCGCCGGAAGATGGAGATGGTGCTCACGGCGCGTTCGTCGATGGGGCGCAGCGAGAAGATGAAGGGCCCGATATCCGCGTCAGCCAGGTGGTTGCCGACGCCCGATGCCACGAAGGTGGCTTCCTCCACGATCTGCTGGCGCGTCCGCGTGACATGGGCGT
>JAEWBL010000326.1 GCA_023391175.1 Pseudomonadota bacterium | reverse complement strand
CGCCCAGCGCGTGCGGGCCTCCGCGGCCTCGCGCTCCAGCCGGGGCCGGTGGCGCTGCACCCACAGCTCGGCGCCGGTGCGGCCGGCCTCGTAGCTGGTGCAGTCACGTTGTCGCCGCTGCTCCATGGGGAGGTGACAGTCCAGCACGGCGAACCAGGTGCCACCCACTCGCTCCATCAAACGGACCACCCCAACACCATCGAGTTCGAGCACGGTGGGCGGGCCGCTGGCGGTGATGTGGACTGGCTTCCATCGCATGGCGGGCATTGTGCGCGGGGCAGGCTCAGGAGGTGAGACGAAGGCGTCACGCCCGGCCCGTGGGCCGGGTGTACTCTCCGGCCATGTGCTATTCCGCCCAGATCTACGCCGAGTTCAAGCTGTTCAAGCGGCAGTTCGGCGCTGTCATGGATATCGACACCTACGTGGCCACCTTCTGGCCCGGGGAGAAGCGGCAGCCACGCCGGAAGGCGCCGCGGGCGCTGATCCGGGAGCTGGAGGAGATCGGGCCGCCGGAGCTGCGCGCCGCCCTGCTCGCCCAGGACCAGGCCGACATCGCCGAGCTGGAGGCGGAGCTGTTCGCCCTGCGCCGGCGTGTCGGCGACGCCCAGCGGGCCCTGCAGGTGAAGGTGACCAAGAAGGCCCAGGAGGACGTGCGCATCGGCACGAACAAGGGCAAGGCGGCCCGGCGCCGGCTGGACATCCTCAAGGGCTTGGCCAGCGACGACGACCGGGTGTTCCCGGGGCTGTATGCCCCGGTGATGGTCTGGGAGAACGGCCAGCGCGTGGTGAAGCCGATGCGCTACCAATGCCGGCCGTGCGGCAAGCCCGCGTTCTATGACCGCAAGTTCCCCGGCACGTACAACGCCCGGCGGGACAACCTGGAGGGGTTCTGGGCCGCGCAGTTCGGCACGAGCCACGGGTTGATGGTGGCCACCCGCTTCTACGAGAACGTCGAGGGGCCGGACGGCAAGAACCGCGTGCTGGAGTTCACCCCGCGCGATAGCGAGCCGATGCTGGTGGCCTGCCTGTGGTCGCACTGGAGGGACCCCGCCGGCGTGGAGCCGGATCTGCTGAGCTTCGCGGCCATCACGGACGAGCCGGAGCCCGAGGTGGCCGCTGCCGGCCACGACCGCACCATCATCAACATCAAGCCCGAGCACATCGATGCCTGGCTCAACCCCGAGCCGGGCAACCTGGCGGCGCTGCAGGCCATCTTCGACGACAAGCGCCACCCCTACTACGAGCACCGGATCGCCGCATGAAAACCCGAGCCGAGATCGACGCCGAGCTGCAGCGGCTGGAGCAGCGCCTGCCCTGCCTGGTGGACGAGTGCGAACCTGACGAGGTGCTGGAGGCGTTCGCCGGCGAGGCGGAATGCCTGGTGGAACAGGCGCCCGCCGACTACGTCGAGCACATCCACGCGACCATCAGCTGCATGCTCTCGTCGGCCGGGCTCATTCCCGGTGAGAACGAGGGTGAAAGCTGCGCCTCAGGATAAAGCCGGGCTTGCGACGAGCCTTGCGGGCGTCTCTCGCGCCACCGAGGGGGGGATAGGCGCGGCCGGCACGGCACCGCCGGGGGAGGAAGCGCCGTCGTGTCGATTCTCTGCGACATGAGTCGCAGGAGCCGAGACCAGCACCCCCGGCCATGAACCGGGGGCCGCACGGGTGCGCTACCTGGGCCGAGGGCCGGTGCCGTGCGATGCTGGTTCCCTATTCTGGACCGCTTGCCGCAATGATTCGATCAGGAGAACCTGCGATGAATGGTCAGATTTTTCTGATCTCACTCGGCCAGACGGCCGGACACATCGAGGAATGGCACGCGCTTCCCTTCCTGGTCCCGTAGACTCAGATGCCAGTGTCTGACGCGCCGCTTCTCCCGGGCGATATCCTCGGTGATCGAGCCATCAGCGCCGACGAATACTGGGTTCTCCTGGTGGGTGATGGCAGCTACGAACACGCCCTCGGGCGTGAGAATCAACTGGCCAACGTATTCCCAAGGAGCCGAGTGATCTAACTCATTGACCAAGGCGGGCGCGTTCGCTTCAAAGACGTGCTGCCCCACGAACGCCAAGCAGAATTCTTGCCCGATGGTGACAACTTGGCCGGAGCGCTCGCCAGACAGCAAAAGCAGGCGAGATCGCCCAGGCGCGACCGGCGGAGCCACCGTCAGGCACACGATGTTGTTGACAAGCACCACGCGCCCCGGCCCTGCGTCGGGCACCGTCGTGTACTTCCACAAGCTCAGATCCATCTCTGGTCCCCTGCAGACCGGCTGCTTGCCGGCCGCCCGAAAGTGCCACCGGGCATACTCCTCCGCAATCAGACTTTTCCTACGCGGGGGCGCCATTACCGCTCGGCGAAATCGCAAACCTACAGCATCGCCCCCGCGTCGACCGCCCCTGCCACCGGCGCCGCCGCCAGTGCCACGCGGATGCTGTGGCTGGCCTGGGCCATCGGGCCCAGCGGCAGCGTGGTGGGCTCGCCCAGCGCCGCCAGCAGGCACTGGCGGGCCACCTCGTCGGCGTCGTCGGCCACGTCGGCGCTGAACTTGAACTCGCGCTCGATGGGCTCGCCGCCGGCGTCCCGCAGGGGCGCCCCGTCCGCACC
>JAEWBL010000332.1 GCA_023391175.1 Pseudomonadota bacterium | reverse complement strand
TTTGGGGTTGACCTTGCTGATGTCGGGCGCGGGGATCGGAAATTTCTCGTTGGGCATCGGCCCATAGAGCTTCTGTGCCTCAGCAAGGCTCATGACGTCCGCGGAGCAGCCGGCAAGCCCGAGCGCGCCAATGCCGAGGGCGGAGCCGAGCAGGAAAGAGCGGCGGCTGATTGCGCCGGACCCGAGCCCGGACATGGCGACGTCGTCCCTCATGATGATCTCGCAGTGTCCCTTTGTGCATTTGCCAGCGGTGCGTCCGCACCGGACGATACCGTTAAGCATTTTTCGGCGCGGACTTTGCCGCCAAGCGACGCGGCTGGCAAGCGTCAGGCGTCACCGCGCAGGGCTGCCATGCATGGGGGAGGCTTGTATCGGCGCTGTTCTGGCGTGGCTTGCCCGAGTTCGGGATAGGGCGTCCCAGCGAGAGGTGTGGCAATTCCGCCTGTCGCGAACGCCTCGACCGTCACCGGGAGCGTGCGTTGCCGGCAGGGATCGCGGGCAGGCATCGCGGGCCCTCTGATCCGTCCGCTCGCGTCAGGCCTTGCGGCGGCGCTTGGGGGGCGGTACGGCCGCGGCTTCCTTTTCGCTGGCCTCGCGGAGGGCCCGTAGCCGCGCGCTCTTCGCGCGCACCGCTTCCAGTTCGCCCCTGTTGCGTTCCATGGCGCGTTCGATGGATTCGTCCAGCTGACGCCGGCTCTCTGCGCTGGAGAGGGCCTTCTGATGTGTGGTCATTGGGGTCATTCCGAAGGATACCATGATCCCGGTGGAAGCCCGAGGACTAAGATCAAAGAAAAGAAGGTAAAGAAAAAGGCCCCGCCTGTGCAGGCGGAGCCTTTCTCGAACTCAGTGTGCATCAGTCCAGCGGCCAGTACATCCGTGGTCCGCCAGAGCGATGTCACGCGGCCTGGAGGTTCCCGGCCGAGTTCTTGCCGGACTTGTTGTCCCGGACGATATCGAACTGGAGCTTCTGGCCTTCGGCGAGGCCCTGCATTCCGGCGCGCTCGACGGCCGAGATATGCACGAACACGTCAGCGCCGCCGTTGTCGGGCTGGATGAAGCCGAAGCCCTTGGTGGCGTTGAACCACTTCACGGTACCGATATTCATGACGATTTCCTTTCAATCGCGCGTGGGTGCTCAGCCCGAGCGATCGAGCTGAACAAGAAGTTAGAAATTGAAGGGAGGTATCGTCAGACGCGGCTTGGCGTCAGAAAATCAGCCGTCAAATTCAGACAAACACAACATAGGGGGCTATTGTGTTGATAGCAAGGCCCGGAAATTTTTATCCGCGCCGCTCTATTTGCCGCCTATATTTCGCCGGGGCGCCGCAGTTCGGATTCTCTTGCGATCCTCTCGAACGCCTCGTGCTCGCCTTTTACGCGATAGCTCGGCTCGCCCTTGTCATGGGGCATGATGCGAACGATCCTGAACCGCCCTTGCGGGGATCGGAAGCCTGCGACGAACTCAACGAGGCCGTCGGCGTCAAATTTGGTGTTCATCGTTTCCCTGTAGCACGGTTTTACGCGCGGGCGCGATCAATTCTCGTCGAGACGAAGAATTTGCCCGATAGTTTTGGTGCCGGTCCGGGGCCCACTTATGCTAGGATCAACGTGGCTTCGAAGCGGAAGCTGAAGGAGCTGTCATGAAAAAGACGTATGTTCTGGCCTGCCTCATCTCGGCAAGCATATCCTCCGCCTGGGCGAACGCCCCGGACATGACGCTGGATTTCACCTGGCTCGGAACGACCCTGTGCGCGCCGCGGCCCAACAGCCCGGAATTCCAGGTAGGCAACGTGCCGGCGGGCACCGCCAAGCTGCGGTTCGCTCTGGTGGGGCCGAGCGGGCGGGAACTGGGCGGTGCCGATGTGCAGCTTCCCCCGCGCGGTGCCATCCCGCGGGGCGCCGTGTCCTACAGATCGCCGTGTGTCGGCGGCATCTACACCTGGACCGTCGAGGCCCTCGACGCGGACGGCAAGCGCCTCGGGTCGACCAGCCTCGCCCGGCCGTTCTACTGAGCGGGGCGGAGCCGGGGCCTACGCCCCAGCCCACCACCAGACTCAGCGGGCGGTGGGAGACGGTGCGGCGCCGGTTGCCGGGCCCCGGCCATTCGCCGGCCGGGCGCGGCGCTTGGGGGCGGCGATCAGGCCTTCATACTGCGCCTTCTTGCGCGCAGCCTTGCGATGCCGACGCACTGCCTCGTCATGCTCGCGCGCCTTGCGTTCGGAAGGCTTTTCATAGGCCTTGCGCTGCTTCATCTCCCGGAAGATGCCCTCGCGCTGCATGCGCTTCTTGAGAACCTTGAGGGCCTGCTCGACATTGTTGTCTCTGACGAGAACCTGCAAAAGATATCCAATCTGAAGATCAGCCCGGTTCCCCGACCAGAGGTCTGGCCGTTTGCCCGGAGGCCGGCCGTGGCCGGTGTGGGGGGAGTGTAGAGGGGACGGGCCGCCAAAGCGATGGGCTTCGTCGCCATCCACCTATGCGACCGCCGGAGCCTCGTCCGTCACCACCTTGAACGACGTGAGTGTCGCCGGACCGAAGGACGTCACCAGCGCCACATCGGTGGCGTCCCGCCCCCGTGCCATGAGGATGCGGCCGACCCGGGGCGTGTTGTGCCGGGCGTCGAACGTGTACCACCGCCCGCCGAGATAGACCTCGAACCACGCGCTGAAGTCCATGGGCGCCGGATCGGCCGGAACACCGATGTCGCCGAGATAGCCGGTGCAGTAGCGGGCGGGGATGTTCATGCAGCGGCACAGGGTGATGGCGAGATGGGCGAAGTCGCGGCATACGCCTTCCCTGCTGGTGTAAGCGTCGAAGGCGGTCTTCAGCGGGCTGGCGTGGGCATAGCCAAACGCGATGTGATTGTGGACGAAATCGCAGATGGCCTGCACCAGTGGCCAGCCCTTGGGCAGGTGGCCGAACTTCGACCAGGCGAATGCGCTGAGGCGATCGGTCTCGCAATAGCGGCTGCCCAGAAGAAAGAGGAGCACGTCCACCGGCAGGTCGCCGAGGGCATGCTGGGGCGCATCGGGGGCCACGTCGTCAGGCAGGCCGCTGTCGCGGATAACGAAATCAGTGCGCATGGTGAGGCCGCCGGCCGGCGCCTCGATGACATGGCAGAAATTGCCGAAGCTGTCGTGATAGGTGTTGGCGGCAAGCGGCGGGTCGAACATCACCCGGTCGGGGTTCAAAAGATCGCTCACCCGCGAGGGATGGACGCTCAGGGTGAGAATCATGGGCGTCGGCTGCGGGCAACCGTAAGTAATTTCGTAGCCGGCGTGAATCAGCATGTGGGCCTCAGCTCTGTGCGGACATGGCCCGCGGATCGGTTATGGTGCGCGCGGCCCCGGGGCTGTCGCGCTCGTTCGAGCCCGACTCTCTTGGCCCGTGCCGGAAAGGTCCTGACGTGAGCGCGCCTGTTTCCCTGTTGACGGCGGACGACATTCCGCCGGTCACGGTGTTAAATCCCGAAGGTCGTTCCGCGTTCCTTCTCGTCGCGGATCACGCGGGAAACAGGCTTCCCCGCTCGGTCGGAACGCTCGGCCTCTCGGCGATGGACCGCGAGCGCCACATCGCGTGGGACATCGGCATCGCCGGCGTCTGCCAGGCTCTGTCAGACCTACTCGATGCCACGCTTATTCAACAGAACTATTCTCGCCTGCTGATCGACTGCAACCGGCCGCTGGGCGTCGCGCAGTCCATCCCGGCCGAGAGCGATGCGACGCCCGTGCCCGGAAATGAGGCGATCGGGGCGCAGGAGCGGCGGGCGCGCGAGGCGGAAATCTTCGTGCCCTATCATGCCCGCATCGCAGCCGAACTCGATCGGCGGCAGGCGGCCGGCGCGCCGGTCATCCTGATCGCCATGCACAGTTTCACGCCGGTTTTCGCGGGCTTCGTGCGGCCGTGGCACGCGGGCCTGCTTCATCACCGCGACAGCCGGCTCGCGCAGGCCCTGCTTCCGCTACTGCGCGCCGATGCCGCGCTCACCGTGGGCGACAATGAGCCCTACGCGGTGAGCGAAGAGACGGACTGGACCATCCCGGAGCACGGCGAGCGGCGCGGCATCCCCCATGTGGGCATCGAGATTCGGCAGGATCTGGTGACCCACCCCGACGGCCAGCGGCAATGGGCGGAGCGGCTGGCGCCCCTTTTCAGGGCCGCCGCCGCGCGGCTCGAAGACGCCGGCCAACTGGCCGCGAGAAGTCCGCTGCTCCAGGTTTGACCACCCTCGGGCGGCGGGGCCGCCTCGAGCGAGGTGGCTCAGCTGCCGAGATAGGCCGCCCGCACGTGCGGATCGTCGATGAGGTCCGCGCCCTTTCCGGACATGACGATGCGGCCGGCCTCCAGCAGATAGGCGTAGTCGCACAGCTCCAGGGCGGCGAAGGCGTTCTGCTCCACCAGCAAAACGGTGGTGCCGGCGTCGCGGATGGAGCCGATGATGGCGAACATCTGCTCCACGATGTTCGGCGCAAGGCCAAGCGAGGGCTCGTCGAAGAGCACGAGGCGCGGCCTCGACATGAGCGCGCGGCCGATGGCCAGCATCTGCTGCTCGCCGCCGGAAAGCGTGCCCGCCATCTGGTGGCGGCGCTCGGCGAGGCGGGGAAAGCTCGTGTAGATGCGCTCGTAGTCGGCTTTCAGCCCGGCATCGCTGGCGCGCAGATAGGCGCCCATGGCGAGGTTTTCCGAGACGCTCATGTGCGGAAACACCCGACGGCCTTCCGGACAGTGCGCGACACCCAGCTTCAGCATCTTCTGCGGCCCGGCGCGGGTCACATCGTCGCCCTTGAGGCGGATGGAGCCGGAACGGGCCGGCACGAGGCCGGAGATGGTGCGCAGCGTCGTGGATTTGCCCGCGCCGTTGGCGCCTACGAGCGCCACGAGCTGCCCTTCGCCCACAGTCAGCGAAATGCCACGGAGCGCCGCCACCTGCCCATAGCCGCAGACGAGATCGGAAATCTCAAGCATGCGCTGCCTCCCGCTGCTCCAGCTTCGCGGCGCTCTTGCCGAGATAGGCCTCGATGACCTTCGGGTCCGTGCGGATGGCCTCGGGCGGGCCTTCCGCGATCAGCCGCCCGTAGTTGAGGCAGACGATGCGGTCGGAGACCTCCATCACCATGGGCATGTCGTGCTCCACGAGGAGGATGGTGACGCCCTCGTCCCGCACCTTGCGGATGAGGCGCACGAAGCCCTGCGTCTCCGAGGCGTTCATGCCGGAGACCGGCTCGTCCAGCAGCAGCATCTTTGGCTCCACGGCCAGCGCGAGCGCGAAGCCCACGAGCCGCTGCTCGCCATAGGAGAGGGAGCCCGCCTTGGCGCCGGCGCGGGCGGTGAGGCCCACCATGTCGATGATGGCGTCCGCCCGCTCGCGCACCGCATGCTCCGCCCGCCGGGCAGCGGGGGTGGGGAACAGGCGGTCGAGGAGGCTCGCCGCGCGCTGGTCGTCGCCATGACGGTGCAGGCCGATCAGCACGTTGTCGCGCACGCTGTCGTCGGCGAACACGCTGGTGCGCTGGAAGGTGCGGGCGAGGCCGAGGCGCGTGATCTCGTTGGGCCGCGTCTGCGCGAGGTCGCGGCCGCGGAACACCACCCGGCCCTGGGTGGGCCTCAGGAAGCCGGTCATGATGTTGAAGGCGGTAGTCTTGCCGGCGCCGTTGGGGCCGATGAGGCTCAGGATCTCGCCTTCATGCACGTCGAAATGCAGGTCGGCGATGGCCGTGAGGCCGCCGAACTTCATGCCCACGTGCTCGACATTCAGGATGGCGGTCACGGGTTCGCTCCCATCTTGGCGGGCAACACGTCGGTCGGCTTGTCGCCGGCCTTGCGGCGAGCGGCGATGCGTTCGCCGAGGCCTTCCAGCGCCGGCACGATGCCGCGGGGCATGAGGAACAGGATGGCGATGAGGATGGCGCCGTAGACGATCCACTGCGCTTCCGGCGCCATCACCGGGCGCAGCGCCACCGGCAGAAGGCCGAAGATAATGCCGCCCACCAGCGGCCCCGCCAGCGTGCCCTTGCCGCCGGACACCACCATGATGACCATGGTGACCGTGTAGGAGAACAGGAACACGTCCGGATCGATGATGCGGATGTAGTGGGCATAGAGGCTGCCCGCCGCCCCCGCCATGGCGGCCGAGACGGTGGCGGCGATGGTCAGGGTGCGGGTGGCGTTGATGCCGAGGGACAATGCGAGGGATTCGTTTTCCTTGAGCCCCCGCATGGCGCGGCCGAAGCGCGAGGCGACGAGCCGCGCGATGAGGAGATAGCTCGCCACCCCAACCGCCAGCACCAGATAATAGTTCTGCATCTTCGAGCGCAGCGCCACGTCGCCGAGGCTGGGCACCGGCAGCACCATGTTGGGAATGGCGGTGAGGGCGAGGGGGCCCTGGGTCAGCTCCACCCAGTTCAGCGCGACGAGCCGCACCACCTCGGCGAACGAGATGGTGACGATGACGAAGTAGGCCCCGCGCACCCGGAACGACAGCCGCCCGATGAGGTAGCCGCAGAGCCCGGTCAGCACGATGGCAAGCCCGAAGCCGAGGAGGGGCGAGCCGCCCTCGTGCGTCACGCGCAGGCCGAAGGGCAGGCTCACGTCGAAGCCGAGCGCGGTGAGCGCGCTCACATAGGCGCCGATGCCGAAGAAGGCCACGTGCCCGAGGCTGAGCTGCCCGGTGAAGCCGAGCAGCAGGTTCAGGCTCATGGCGCAGATGGTGAGGATGCCCGTGATGATGAGGGCATTCAAAAGGTAGGGGTCGGTCAGGCCCAGCGGCAGCAGGGCGAACACGACGAGGAAGAGGGGGGCGATGAAGCGCGTCATCCGATCCGCTCCGCACGCGCGAACAGACCGGTGGGCTTCACCAGCAGAACCGCGATGATGATGAGGAAGCCCATGGCGTCGCGATATCCCGAGGAGATGTAGCCCGCGCCCAGCTCCTCGGCGAAGGCGAGGATGAAGCCGCCGATGGTGGCGCCGGAGATCGAGCCGAGGCCGCCGAGGATGACGATGGCGAAGGCCTTCACCGCCGCGAGGTCGCCCATCTGCGGTGTCACCACATAGACCGGACCGAGCAGCGCGCCCGCCGCCGAGGCCAGCGCCGAGCCGATGGCGAAGGTGGCGGTGTAGATGAGGGAGACGTTGACCCCCATCAGGGACGCCGTGTCGTGGTCCTGGAAGGTGGCGCGCATGGCGCGGCCGAGCTTGGTGCCGTTGATGGTGAAATAGGTGATGGCGATGAGCGCCACCGCCGCGCACAGCACGAACAGGTTCACATAGGAGAGCGACACCGGCCCGAAGGTGAGCGGCTGGGCCGGAAAGGGCGTGGGCACGGCCTTCGCGACGCCGCCGAAGATCCACAGCGTGCCAGACTGCATGATGATGCCGGCGCCGATCATCACCAGCATGGTGGTGTCGATGTCCGAGCGGCGCAGCGGCCGCAGCAGGGTGAACTCGATGAGGGCGCCGAGCACGAGGCCCGCCACGAGGGCCACCGGCAGCGCCACGAAGAAGTTCAGTCCCAGCGCCACGGCGGCCAGATACATGGCGTAGCCGCCGAAGGTGTAGAGGGCACCGTGGGTGAAGTTCACCACGTTCATGATGCCGAAGATCAAGGTGAGGCCGATGCCCAAGAGCGCATAGGTGCCGCCGAGCAC
Organism: Pseudomonadota bacterium; assembly: GCA_023391175.1. Classification (GTDB taxonomy): domain Bacteria; phylum Pseudomonadota; class Alphaproteobacteria; order Rhizobiales; family Xanthobacteraceae; genus Xanthobacter. Next base: position 1,226 of record JAEWBL010000332.1, on the reverse strand, counting down.
CAGCGCGTTGAAGATGTGTTGCAGCAATTGGTCCATCTGGCCTGTCCGGTCTGGCGTTCGGGGCAGGGTGAGGGGCGGCCTTGGCCGTCCCTCACCTGAAGCGCCGCCCGAGGGCGGGGATTTACGAAGCGCCGGCTCAGCCGCCGAGCTGAACCTGGTTCACCTTCCCGCCGGAGATTTCGATGATGTAGACGTTGGGCTTGGACTGGCCGCTTTCCTTGCCCGCCGGGCCGCTCTTGTTGAACTTGATGGGGCCGTTGAGGCCCATGAAGTCCACCTTCCAGAAGCCCTTCTGGATGGAGGCCGGATCAGTGCCGCCGCCCGCCGCGATGGCGGCCGCGACCGTGCGGATGCCGTCATAGCCACGGAAGCTCTCGGTGGCGCCGGCGAAGTCGAAGCCGCGCTTCTTCCATTCGTTGAGGAAGTAGGCGGTGGCCTCGGGGTTCGGGGTCTTCTCCGGCCACCAGGGGAGGAAGGTGGTGAGGTGCATGGTGCCGTCCGCCGCCGCGCCGGCCTGGGCGATGATCTGGTCCGGGTTCTGCGAGCCGCCGGTGGTGATGATGCGCTTCTTGAGGCCAAGCGCCGCCATCTGCTTGAACAGGAGGGTGAGTTGGTCCACGGCGCTCGTCACCATGATGGTGTCGGCGTCGGAGGCCTTCAGCTTGGCGAGCTGCGCGCTCATGTCCTGCGCCGACTGGTCCATCGTCTCCACGAGGCCGACCTCGACGCCGTTGGACTTCAGCATCTTGGAGAAGTCGGCGGCAGCGCCGCGGCCCCAGTCGTTGTTGATGACGAGGAAGTCCACCTTCTTCAGGCCCAGCTTCTTGACGCTGGGCTCGAACGCCTCGGCCTCGACGGAGGAGGGCGGCGAGATGCGGAAGATGAAAGGGTTGCCGGAGGTGGTGATCTTGCCGGAAGAGGAGGTCTCCACCAGCATCGGCACGGAATACTCTTCCAGCTTCGGCATGGTGGCGAGGGTGAGCGAGGAGCCCCACGCGCCCATCAGCACCGGCACCTTGTCGGAGGTGATGAGCTTTTCTGCCACCGAGGCGGCCTCGGTCGGGTTGCTCTTGTTGTCCTCGATGACCAGTTCGACCTTCTTGCCGAGGATGCCGCCCTTGGCGTTGATCTCGTCGGCGGCGATCTTGGCGCCATTCACCACATATGTGCCGGACGCCGCGAAGGCGCCGGTGAGGGGCTCGTTGACGCCGATCTTGATGGTGTCG
>JAEWBL010000194.1 GCA_023391175.1 Pseudomonadota bacterium | reverse complement strand
CGGACGCGGCGCCCACCTGGGTCACGCCCACCGGATCGAAGGTCACGATCAGCTTGGCCGGGGTGCCCAGCGCGGTCAGGCGCTCGGCCATCTCCACCGCCGCATCGGCGCCGAGCGAATGGCCGACGATGATGATGGGGGAATTGCCGTGAGCGCGGCTGTCGGCCGACGCAGCGTCGGCGAGGGAGGCCCACTGGCCGTACTCGTGCACCGACGCCGGGATGCCGCGGGCGTTCAGCTTGGCGGCCAAATCGTCCATACCCAGCGAGAAGACGTTGGCGAGCCCCCTCAGAAGGTAGACGTGGCCGCGGTTCTGCTGGGCAAGCGCCGGCTGGGCGACGCAGAGGACGACGAGCGCTGCGAACAGGGCCCGGACGAAGCGCAAGCCAACTTTCATTGTCTCACCGTTTCTGAAAAGTGACCGATCTACTGCCGTCAAAACGCCGGACGGGCAATACCGGATTGCTTATCCGGCGCAAGAGGGTGGCTGGGAGTGACGTTTTTTCCCGCCCCGTGTCGCGCCTGCATCATACCCGTCATGCCTCTAAATTCTCGTTTTGCGACAAGCTCAGTATACTGCCTCGCTGGAGTTGTGTTACCTTGCGAGCTGCTTCCCTCAAGTCAGGGTGAGGACGAAGTCGTGCCAGCTCTCGCAATCGGAACGGCCGGTGGCGCGCAGATCAGCGCGCTCGCACCCTCATGGCCGGTCTTCTGTCAGGACCGTCTCCAGCGGCGAAGGGACGAGCCCGTCCAGCCCGTGCCGCCAGATCCTTATGTCCAGCCGGGTCGTCCCCCCGGGGGAATCCTCTTGGTGGCCGTGTGTTCGGCCATCTCCGGCGCCATCATGGGCTGCCTGTTCGGCGGCTTCCTCACCGTCGCGCTGGCGATCTTCCTGGCCTTGCCGCTGGGCGTGGCGCTCGGCATCTGGGCATCGCGCCTGTCCGACTAGACAGCCGGCTTAAAACATGGTGCCCCCCACCAGCAGCACATGCAGGCTGCGCGGCCCGTGGGCGCCGAGCAGCAAGGTCTGTTCGATGTCGGCGGAGCGCGACGGGCCGGTGATCCAGTTCACCGTGCGCGGCAGCACGCCCTCCCCATAGCGGGCGCGGATGCGCTCCCACACGCTCTCGTAGTCTCCCGCCACATCCGTTGCCTCCACCACCACCAGATGGTGGTCGGGGAGCAGGTTGAGGGTGGAGGGGTTCTCCGGGCCGGAGAGCATCACCAGCGAGCCTGATTCGGCGACGCCGGCGAAGGCGTGGGAGAGGCCGGCGAGCTGGCGCCCGTCCGAGGGGCCGATCCACACGTCGAGGGCCGGCGTGCGCTCCCACGGCAGGGCCGCGAGGCGCGCGTCGGCACCGCGCAGGATGGTCATGGGCAGGTTGCGGGACCTCAGATAGGCGGCGACCGCCTCCGGCACCTCGGCCGTGGAGGGCAGGTGATCGATGGTCGCGGCCGCGGCGATCACCATGTCGCGGAACAGGGCGAGGCGCTCCGCAGGGGGCAATTGCCCTCGCGCGGGAATGACACCTCTTGGATGGGAGGCGAGGCGGACCGCCACCGCCTGCCGGCGCGGCGCCTCCTGCGAGGTGACGCCGAGGGACGCCCGGATGGAGGCGAAAACGGTGTCGCGGGAAGATGTCATCGGCCGGCTCCCTGCGTCTGCGCCGCGCGCCGCTCGGACTGCCGGGCGCGCCATTGCGCCTGGAAGGTGTCGCCCTGCGGCGCCGGAAAATCGCGGTGCTGGGTCCACCCGCCGGCCAGCGGCAGGGAGGCGAACCGTCCCTTGGTCCGCCCGAACAGCGAGAGCGCGCCCATGGCAAGCCGCGTCGCCGGCCGGTAAAGCCAGCCGCGCCGGGCGAAGAAGCCCCACACGGAAAGGCCGAAGCGCTGCGTCGCCGGGGTCAGGTGGCGCTCGAATTCCTTCTCCCGCCAGTGCCGCATCAGCTTGGGCAGGGGGATGCGCATGGGGCACACCTCCTCGCACCGGCCGCAGAAGGTGGAGGCGTTGGGCAGATTGCGTCCCTTCTCCACGCCGATCAGCGCCGGGGTCAGCACCGAGCCGATGGGGCCGGGATAGACCCAGCCGTAAGCGTGCCCGCCCACCGCGTGATAGACCGGGCAATGGTTCATGCAGGCGCCGCAGCGGATACAGCGCAGCACCTCGCGCAATTGCCCGCCCAGCATGGCGGAGCGGCCGTTGTCGAGGATCACCACGTGATATTCGCCCGGCCCGTCCGGATCGCCGGGGCGGCGGGGGCCGGTGGAGAAGGTGGTGTAGACGCTCATGTCCTGCCCGGTGGCCGAGCGGGCCAGCACGCGCAGGATCTGGCTCACGTCCTCCAGCGTCGGCACCAGCTTTTCCAGCGAGGCGAGCACGATGTGCGCCTTCGGCAGGGTCTGGGTGAGGTCGCCGTTGCCCTCGTTGGTGACGATGATGGAGGTGCCCGTCTCCGCCACCAGAAAGTTCGCGCCGGTGATGCCCACATCTGCCGCGAGGAATTTCTGGCGCAATTCGCCCCGCGCCTCGGCCAGCAGCGATGTGGGCTCGGAGAGGTCGCGCTCCGGGGGCAGATGGGCGTGGACGCGGCGGAAGTCTTCTTCCACCTGATCCTTGTTGAGGTGGATGGCGGGGGCGATGATGTGGGATGGCGCCTCGCCGCGGATCTGGATGAGATATTCGCCGAGATCCGTCTCCACCGGCTGGATGCCGGCGGCGGCGAGATGGTCGTTGAGGCCGATCTCCTCGGAGATCATGCTCTTGCCCTTGGTCACGGTCTTCGCGCCGAGGCGCTTGCAGATGTCCGTGACGATGGCCCGCGCGTCCGCCGCATCCACGGCGAAATGCACATGGCCGCCGGCTTCCTTCGCCTTGGCCTCGAAGCGCTCGAGATAAAGGTCGAGGTGGGCCAGCGTGTGGTTCTTGATGTCGCGCGCGGAATCCCGAAGCGCGTCGAACTCGGGCAGCTTCTCGGCCGCCGCCGCCCGCTTGCCGATGAAGCCGGGGCCGACCTTGGAGAGCGCGCCCTGCAGCGGCAGGTCCGCCAGCGCCTTCTTCGCATTGTCCTTGAAACGGGGCGTGGTGATCTCGACGCTCATCGCTTCGCCCCCTTTTCGGCAGGTTCGCCGATGGCCGGTTCATCGCCCATGCCGGCGAGCACCTCGGCCACATGGAGCGCCCGCACCGGGCGGCCCTCGCGTTGGAGCTTGCCGGCCATGTTCATGAGGCAGCCGAGATCGCCGGCGAGCAGGGTCGGCGCACCGGTTTCGGCGATGGTCTTCGTCTTGGCTTCGACGATGGCGCCGGAGATGTCGGCATATTTCACCGCGAAGGTGCCGCCGAAGCCGCAGCACACGTCGCTGT
>JAEWBL010000165.1 GCA_023391175.1 Pseudomonadota bacterium | reverse complement strand
GGATCGTCCAGTAGCAGGCGCAGGGCGGCTGCCGGGGCATCGGGATTGAGCGCCACCGCGCGCCGCACGTCCGCCTGACCATGCCGTGCCAGGCGGCGGAGCACAGGCTCCCGCGTCTGCGGGTTCCGGGCGACGGCGGAGGCCACGTCCACCCCCTCCTCCCATTCGAGGGGGCGCAGGGCGTCGGCCGGAAGGTCGGGGCGGCAGGCGACGGCGGCACGCACCCATTCGTCGCCATCGCGGGCGAGGGTTGCGAGCACATCGGCCGGGCAGGCCGGATTGCGGCCGGCGGCATGGCGCACCCGCGCCTCTGCATCGCCGCCCAGCCGTTGGATGAGGACGGCCGGCAGCGCCGGATTGCGGGCGAGCCAGACGCGCACCCAGACGTCGCCGTCACGGGAGAGGGCCTCCGCCAGATCCTCCGGCACCGCCACATGGCGGGCCTGAGCGCGGCGCACCCGGACGTCGCCGTCATCGGTCAAGGCGACTTCCTGGCCTTCCGCATGACCGCGCAGGGCCTGCGCGCGGACGGCCGGATCGGGATCGCCCATCAGCGCCTGACGCAGGCTCGGCGGCAGCACGGGATTGGATGCCGCCCGGCGGCGGATGGCGGCATCGGCATCGACGCAGGCATCGGCCACCTGCGTGAGCGGGCAATGGGGATGGGCCACCGCCTCGGCGCGCACCACGGCATCGCCGCCCGCGAGCAAGGTGCGCAGCAGGTCCGCGTCCGCCTGCGGGTGGCGGGCGAGGGCGGCGCGCTCCGTGGCGTCCGCATGGTCCAGCAGGGCATGGAGGGCAACGGCCGGCGTTCCGGCATTGCGCAGCAGCGCGGCGCGCACGGCGGCGTCCGCATTCATGGCGAGGCCGATGAGCGCGACTGAAGGCGTGTTGGCATGGGCGGCGAGGGCCGCGCGGGTCGCCAAATCGTCCATCTGCCGCGCGAGGCGCAGCAGCGTCGCGCCGGATGTGGCCGGGTTGCGCACGATGCGCTGGAGGATGGCGGGCCGGTCCTCGCCGGCAAGGAGGGCGAGGAAGGCCGGCGGCGCGAAGGGCAGGGCGGCGAACACCAGCTTCAGCCGCGCATTGGAGAGGAGCAGTCGCGCCAGCGCCGCCTGCGCCCACTCCGCGCCCTCCGCCCCATAGGCCGGGAGCGCGAGATAGGCGTCGCCCCGGGCGATCAGCGCACCCGTCAGCGCACTCATATTGGCGGGCGCGCCCATCGCTCAGCCGACCTCTGCGGGGGCGGGAAGGACAGCGGGCTCCTCGGGCTCCAGCGCCTCGGCGAGCAGTTCGGTCAGCTCCAGCACCCGGAAGTTGCGCTCATTGCCGGTGGTCTTCACCGCGTCCTCGAGCATGGTCATGCACTTGGGGCAATTGACCACCAGAGCATCGAGGCCATGGATCTCGGCGGCTTCCCGCGCGCGGATCTCGCCCACCTTGGTGGTGCCGGGCGGATCGGGCACCCACACCCGCCCGCCGCCACCGCCGCAGCAGAAGGAATTGTCCCGGCTCTTGCCCATCTCCACCAGCTTTACGCCGGTGGCTGCGAGCACGTCGCGGGGCGCGTCATAGCCCTTGTTGAGACGGCCGAGGTGGCAGGGGTCGTGATAGGTGACGGTGAAGTCCAGCTTGCGGGCGGGGGTGATGCGCCCGTCCGCCATCAGCTCCTTCAGGAAGGCGCTGGCGTGGCTCACGTCATAGGTGCCGCCGAGGTCGGGATATTCGTTCTTCAGCGTGTTGAAGGAATGCGGATCGGTGGTGACGATGCGGTTGAAGCTGCAATCGCCGAGCGTCGAGATGTTGCCTTCGGCGAGCTGCTGGAACAGTCCCTCCTCGCCCACGCGCCGCACGTCGTTTCCGGCCGTGGTCTCGCCCTCGTAGAGGATGCCGAAGTCGATGCCCGCGGAATGCAGAATGCGGGCAAAGGCGCGGCTGACCTTCTGGTTGCGTGGGTCGAAGCTCGCATAGTCGCCCACGAACCAGAGCACATCCACGGGCTCCTTGCGCGCGTCCTTGATCTTGAACGGCAGGTCCTTGGTCCAGTTGGGGCGCTTGCGGCGGCTTTCGTTGAAGCAGTTGCCGGTCTTGTTGACCGCCCCGAGGGTGCGCTGGAGGGCCGGATCCATCTCGCCTTCGTCCACCAGCGTGCGGCGGAGCATGTTGATGAGGGGGACGTGCTCCACCCCCACCGGGCAGATCTCCGTGCAGGCACCGCACTGGCGGCAGGACCACAGGGTCTCCGGCCGGTATTCGCCGGTGGCGAGGCCGATGAGGGGCGTGGCGCAGCCGGCGGCGCGGGGCCTCGGCAGCACCTCGCCGAGATGGGTGTTGGCCTGCTCGCGGAGTGTCAGAACCACGTCGCGCGGGGAGAGCGGATAGCCGGCGGCGCGCGCCGGGCAGGCCTCGTGGCAGCGGCCGCACTTGGTGCACGCGTCCGCCTGGACGAGATAGCGGCTCGCGACATCGCCCAGCTCACGATAGCCGATGCGGTCGGCGTCGAGATCGCCCAGCGGCAGATGGCGGATCGCCTCGGGATTGCGCAGCAGCCAGGAAGCGCCGGCGGTGAAGATGTGCTTCGCCTTGGTATAGGGAATGAGCGCGATGAAGGTGAGCGCCAGCACGCCGTGCAGCCACCACAGCCCCATGCGCAGCGCCCCCGCGCCGGTGCTGGTGAAGCCCAGCGCCTTGAGGCCGGCGGCGAAGGACGCACCCACCGGCGCCCACCAGCGCGTGTCCCACACCGCGGGGTCGTTCTGGAGCCACACCATGCGGGCGCCGGAGAGCAGGAAGCCGGTGAGGCCGATGAGAAGCAGGGTCCACAGGAAGGCCCAGTCCTCGATGCGGTAGCGCTCGCGGGAGAAGTCGGCGTCCTGCGGCGTGCGGTCGGGCCGGGCATAATCGAGCTTCGGCGGCTTCAGCCAGCCGCGCCGCCACATCATGTAAAGGAGGCCGCAGATGAAGCCGGTGCCGGCGAGCGTCATCGTGAGCTTGAACAGCAGGTAAAAGTGGCCGTGCCAGAATTCGAGGCCGATGAGCGGGCCGAGAATGTCTTCCTGCAGGGTGATGGTGGCGGTGCCGATGAACAGCAGGGCGAAGCCATAGAAGATGAAGGCATGGAGCCGCCCGGCCGCAGTGTCGCGCCGGCGCAGTGTGCGATGGGAGGCGATGGTCTTCGCCGTGTCGATGAGCCTGCGGCCGATGTCGCTCCAGGCGAGGCGCGCGCCCCGGCGTCCGGCGCGATACTTGTGAACCTGGGCATAGACGCCCCAGGCGAACGCCGCCATGCAGCCGATGGCATAGACATAGAAGATCGCGAGCATCCAGGGCGAAAAATCCTGGAACAGGATGCGCGTGACCTTGGATGGATCGATGCCGCTCGGAATCATGTGCTGCTCGCCCTCTGATCTTTTTCTTGGCTGTGCTCGTGCGAATGCCCGTGCCGGCCGAGGGGTTGGACCCCGACGACGGCGGGCATGCGGGGCGCGTGATCTGCCGCGCCCCGCCCGCTCTGACCAGGACGAGGGGAACTAGCCCTGGTAGCGGATCTCGTAGGAGCCGCCCGGCTGGTAGGGCGCGCCGTAGACGGCGGCCTCGCGGCGGTAGGGCTTGGGCTCCTGCGGGTTCGCCTCTTCGATCTCGCGGGCAAGGCGCTGCCCGTCGAAGGTGGCATCGGCGATGAGCTTGGGTGCCCAGGCGTCGCCGATCACGTACACCCCCTTGATGCCGCGGGCGTCCCACTCGCCGGAGCGCGCCTTGAGGGCCCGGAACAGGGCATCCTCGGAGCGGCGGGCGGTGACGAGCACGAGGGTGTCGTACTCGTGCCAGGCGTGGGTGGTGTTTGCGGTGCGCGGCATTTTGCCGGGGCCGGTATAGACGCGCTTATGCCCGTCGCCCCAGAGGTTGTAGAGCTCGATCCGCCCGTCTTCCACCCGGCTCGCCCAGGTGCTGGAGAGCACGTTGATGTGCAGCTCGTGCAGCATGCGGTGCATGTTCGGCGCTTCGAGCGTGAAGTGCATGTAGCGGCCGAGTTCAACGCCCGACGCCACGGTCACCTGATGCCCTGCCTCCGCCAGCTTCTGCGCGAGGCTCGGCGCCATGTAATAGGGGTCGGCATTGAGGATCATCACCCGCTTGCCGATCGGCTTGGTGCCGAGGATCACGTCCTCGGGCGTGAGCACATTGGCGCGTGGCGTGCCTTCCAGGCCCGGGATGGGCGCATGGGTGAGGCAGTTGGTACCGTCGGTGACCCAGTGGGCGCCGGTGGCGATCACCACCTTGTCGGCACCGTAGGAGAGCACGTCCTCCACCGAGAGCTTCTTGCCGCCGAGGGCGATCTGGCTGTCGCGGTTGCGCTTCACCAGCTTGTTCAGCTGCACTTCGCGATAGTCGCGGTGATAGCTCCACTCGCCGAGGCCGGGAAGGGTGGCCACTTCGTTCACATAGCCGCCGACCTTCTCGGCGCTGTCCACGAGATGGACCACATAGCCGCGCTCCATGAGCACGCGGGCGCACTCGGAGCCGGAGGGGCCGGCGCCCACCACCAGGATGGCATCGTCCGAACCCTTCTTGGGGAAGCGCTCGGGATGCCAGCCGCGGCGGAATTCCTCGCCGGCGGTGGCGTTCTGGGTGCAGATCATGGGCGGGCCGCCGATCTCCCAGCGGGAGATGCAGACGTTGCAGCCGATGCAGGTGCGGATGTCGTCAAGCCGGCCGTCGCGGATCTTCTCCGGCAGGAAGGGGTCGGCGATGGAGGGGCGGGCGGCGCCGATCACGTCCAGCTCGCCGTTGCGGATGACCTCGACCATCTTCTCCGGATCGGTAAACCGGCCGACGCCGAGCACGACCTTCTTCGAGGCCTGCTTCACGAACTTCTGCCAGGAGAGCTGGTGGCCCTGACGGTAGAAGCGGGAGGGCCCGGCATCCTCGCCCCACTCGGCGATGTCGCCCACGTTCACGTCCCAGAGGTCCACGAGGTCGTCGGCCAGCTCGACGAACTTGAGGCCGTCGCGCTCCACCTCGATGCCGTCCTCGCCGATCAGCGTATCGACGGCGAAGCGGGTGGCGATGGCGCATTCGGAGCCCACGGCCGCCTTCATCTGCTCCAGGGTCTCGATCCAGAAGCGGGCGCGGTTCTCGAAGCTGCCGCCGTACTTGTCGGTGCGCTTGTTGTAATACTTGGAGAGGAACTGCAGCGGCAGATAGGAGTGCGCGCCGTAGCAATAGATGATGTCGAAGCCGGCATCGCGGGCGCGGCGGGCAGCCTCCACGTAGAAGCCCTGCACGCGACGGATGTCGTCGTGGTCCATCTCGTGGCAGTAGGTGAGGGATTCGAACTCTGAGGCGTACTGGCTGGGACCGCGCGCAGTCTGGCGGGTCTCCATGCACGGGGCGTGGGCGCCGCCGTACCACAGCTCGACGCCGGCAAGGGCGCCGTACTTGTGGATTTCCGATGTCATGGCGGCGAGGTTGCGCACGTCGCCTTCATCCCAGATGCGGGCGGAGACGCGGTGCGTGTCGTCGGATTCCGGATGGATGGAACAGTATTCGGTGTTGAGCGCCGCCCAGCCGCCTTCGGCCTTCAGCGAACGGTGCGCGGCCTGGAAGCCGGGCTTGTCGGAACCGGCGCCGATGCAGTGCGGCACCTGATAGAAGCGGTTCCGAAGGGTTTTCGGCCCGATTTTGATGGGCTCGAAAAGAATATCGTATTTGCTGACACCCAGCGTTTCGTGCGTCATCTCGACTCCCCGTAAATAATCCGGAAGGCAGGTGTGTGACGACCGGATCTCTTCGCCGAAAAAGACAAGCAGAAGGCTCTGCGCGCACGGGTGCGCACATCGATACTTTCGCTTCTCGACGAAGAGCTTGCTTGTCTGTTCCCGGTCGTTTTCTTATTGGGATAACTCTAACGCGCCGGGCCATGTCTCCGGCAATAGTGCCAAATGGCACTATCGTGACATGCGGCACTGCAAAATCCGGCAGGTCTGCTATGGGCCCGGCCGGCTGACGTAGAGGAAGACTAGGCACGTCTGGGGTGGCGCGCACGCTTGCGGTCGCTGAAGCCCGGTCCGATGAGATCGACGGGTCGACGCGCGAACGATCCGCCCGGCAGGGGGTACCCGCACGGCGGCTCTACGGTGTTGGGATTTGGATGGGTTTGCCCGGACCCGTCAGGTGAACAGCGTCAGCACGCCGGTGTAGCCGTAAAGGTGATGGCGGGCGATCTCGCCGCCGGCGAAGAAGCCGATGAGCGGGACCGGGCCGAGCGCCTCGCGCACCATCTTGAACTCCGCGCTGGGTGCGCCGAAATGCGGGCCGCCGCGACCGGAGCAGCTCACATACAGCGCCCCGCGTGCGCCGCCGGCGGCATCGGCCTGCGCCTTCACTTCCGCAATGATGCGCAGGAGATCGTGGCGCGCGGCGTCCGCGTTGCGCTTGCAGAAGGCGAGCCGGGCGCCGGCCTCCAATTGCTCCGCCACCACCAGCACCCCGGCCTTGCGGCCGACCCCCACGAGGTGGCGCACCTGCGTGTCGGTGCCGAAGCGGCCCGGCGCTGCGCTGGCATCCTCCCCCGGCGCGACGAGCCCGGCCAGCGTCTGGCCGAGTTCGAGGCGCAACTGGTCGTCGGGAATGTCGGCGGGCAGGCCGAGGTCCTCCATCGCGCAGTCCAGGGCCCGCGTGCCATCGAGGGTCACGAGGTAATTGCCTTCGGCGCGGTCGATGGCCCGCTTTGGGCCGATGGGCTGGCAGCCCTGCGTGACGCGGGAGAGCACCGGCACCTGCGGCCCGAAAGCGACGCCGGACACGCCGCCGAGCATCACGTCGTCGGCAAACAGCAAAGGCTGGTTGCGCGCGGAGGAGAGGCCGCCGAACAAATAGCCGGTGAGGGTCTGGCCAGCCAGGACCTTGAGCCGCTCGGGCAGGTCCGGCGTACCGCCGTCGGCATGGACGAGGGCAGTGAAAGGCTCGAACCCATCCACCCCCAGCGGCGCCAGATCGGAGAAGACGCGGAAGC
>JAEWBL010000324.1 GCA_023391175.1 Pseudomonadota bacterium | reverse complement strand
GCTTTTGGCTCTGAAGGGGCGGTGATGTCATTGATCACCAACACCTGCCTGCCATTTCGTGCGAGTGGCCAAGGAAGGTGCGCGGTGGGTTTGAAGAGGCGCGCATTTCGAGATGCCCAGCGATCTGATGCAACCGGGTGCAGTAGCGGAAACGTAATGGACCACGCCGCCTCCGGTATTGCTAGGTGCTGCTCAAGTCCGCAGGTTTTCGCCGCAGTGGGGCTCTTGCGCCAGAAAGAAATGGGCGGGTCGTCCACTAACGGACATCGGGCGGAATAACAGCGCCCGTCCTGCCAAGGTTTAATGTCGACCGCCCATGAATCGCGCAATCCGGTCCGAGTGAATCCACGAGGGTGCAAAAAATTAAAATTATGATATATTAATAACAATGTAATATGTTTTCGCAGATCTGATTAAATCAATCTGCTCTGATCGCGCTCTAAGACTTTCTGGATCGCGGCCGGCACGGGCTCGACGATCCGGTCGGGAAAGTGCAGGCGCAGTCTTGCAGCAGCGGCGCTGAGTGGGCCACCTCCGATCACCACCGTGTCCGCGCCGTCCTGCTCGATGCAGGCGGTCGCCGCCGCGGCCAGGGCCTGGTCCTGCGCGGGAGGATCCGCCGCGAGCGAGAGGGGATCGCCATCCGGCACGCGAACGCCCGTAAACTGGCTCTGAAGGCCAAGGGCGCGGACGCCGGCCTCGATGGAGCGCGTGAGATCCGGCGTCGTTGTGGCGATCCCGAAGCGGGATCCTTTCGCCGCGGCCTTGAGGACGGCCGCTTCGCCGATACCAACCACTGGAACCCTCAGGAGCGCACGCAGCGCCCCCACTCCCGGATTGCCGAAGGCCGATACGATGATGGCATCGACGCGCGATGCCTCCGCGAGCCCGATGCGGATGACCTCGTCGGCGGCCTCGGCAAGGCCGGCCTCGTCCACGATCATGGAGGCCCCGCTCATGGCCGTCACCCCGCGCAGGGTGACGGCATCAGGCAGGAGAGGCCCCGCGACCGAAAGCATCATCTCGGTCGAGCGGGTCGAGGTATTTGGATTGATGAGAAGGATCGTTGTCACGGCAAGTTCCTGATACCTGGGCCGGACCTCGGCCCAGGGGGGAGGCGTCAGGCGGTCTGAAGCGGACGTTCGGCCGGCGCCGCCTCCGGCACGGCTTCCATCGACTTTCCGAAGGTTTCCGGCGCGAACTGCACGGCGATGGCGAAGATCGCGTACATGCCCGCCATCATGGTGAACATGCCGGCGACACCGGCCATGTCGAACACCCGGCCGGCAAGCAGCGGCATCCATGCGCCCGCCATGGTCCCGAGCGCAAGGATGAAGGCCGTGCCGAAGCCGCGAACCCGGGTGGGGTAGTTTTCCGGCGCGAAGATCCAGATGGTCGTGTTCAGGAGCAGCACGAAAAACTGAAATGCGGCGCCGAACGCGAGGATCAGCGCGTCGGTCGTGGCCAGGAAGCCGAAGCCGAGCCCCGCCGCCACGGCGCACAGGGCACCCGTCGTCAGCACGATCTTGCGCGGGACGCGCGCTGCCAGCACCGCCGCCGTGAGCGCGCCCAACAGGCTGCCGCTCTGCAGGATGATCGTGTACAGGAAGCTCCGCGTGATCGTATGGCCCTGCGAGACGAGGATCGTCGGCATAAGGGTCAGCACGGTGAGCTGCGCGCCGAACGTCATCCAGGACGCGATCCCAACGGCTAGGGTGCGACGAAGAAGGCCGCGGCGGAAGATGTCGGCCACGATCGCGCCGAGCCTGGGCGTCTCGATTACCGGCTGCGAGGTGACGTGATCGGTCACCGTCACGTTCTTGGTCGAGAAGGACCCGGTCGCAAGTTGCGACAGCACGCGATTGGCTTCTGCCACCCGGCCTCGTGTGACCAGGAAGCGTGGCGTCTCCGGCACGAAGCGCCGGTAGAACACGACCAGGACCGCCGGCAGCACGAGCGCGCCGAACAGCCACCTCCAGCCGTCCCCGCCCGGGAACAGGGTGAAGATCAGGAGGGCGAAGGCCGGGGCCAGCATGTTGCCGAGGCCGCCGCCTCCCACATTGATGAGCCCGACCGCCGTACCGCGGAACTTGGAGGAGCAGAACTCGGCGAGCAGGGTGACTGCCGTCACGATCTCGCCGCCGAGCCCGAGGCCGACTATGAAACGGCCGATGGCCATCGTGGTATAGCCGGGCGCGAGCGCGCAGATCGCGGCGCCGACCGTGAACAACAGCAGGTTGACGTTCAGCATGAAGCGGCGGCCCACCCTGTCGGCCAGGACGCCGGAGCCGAGCCGCCCCATGGCGGCCGCGACGAAGGTCATCGTGTTGAGAAACCCGATGTCGGCCGCGGAGAGATGCCACTGTTCCCGCAGGAACGGGGCGATCAGCCCCACGGTATTCTGCTCGAAGACGTCGAACATCACCCCGAACAGCACCAGCAGCACGATGAGCTTGTGCGCGGTGGTCACACCGATCTTGTCGAGCGCCGTCTCGACTTGCACCGCCGCCTCGGACGCGGGGGCGGAAAGCTGCACGTTTTCCCCAGCCATGGTCAGTCCCTTCGTTGGTCCCCAAACCCGCAGGACGGCTGCGATTGAATTTTCAATACACAAGTTCTGCAAAATTTTTTTCAGCAACTTCCATGCCAGCGCAACGATCCGCATGGTGCCGCGCGGCGCTTTGGGTCATACAGGAGCTGGATCGCATGCCCGCGGCAGGCGGGCCGAACCGAGGTTCGGCTGAAGGCACAAGATGATAGGAACAGGTGAGGCGCGGTGAGCACGACGATTTCGGCCAAGGACTCGCTGGTGGCGCGCATCACGCGTCACAGGGATGATCTGTCTCCGACCGAGAGGCGGCTCGCCGAATTCTTGATCGATTTCCCGGGCAATCTGCCTGCTTATACGGCAACCGAGCTGGCCAATGCCGCACGGGTCTCCAATGCGGCGGTGACCCGCTTTTTTCATCGGCTCGGGTATGAAAGCTATAACGACGCGCGGCGGCAGGTGCGGCTGGAGCAGAAGGCCGGCTCGCCGCTGATGCTGCTGAGCGGCGAGAGCCATGCCAGCGACACGTTGCGCGCCCACCTCGAACTCAGTGTCCAGAACCTGTCCGAGACCTACGGCGGATTGTCCGACGAGATGATCGACCGGATCGCGCGGGCCATGCTCGCGGCAAAGCGGGTCTGGTTCGTGGGCTTCCGCAATAATCAGTCCTTCGCGGCCTATCTGCGCTGGCAGGTCTTCCGCGTCATCGAGACCAGCATCCTGCTGCCGGTTGCGGGAGAGACCATCGCCGAATATGCGGTAACCGTGAATAAGGGCGACGTCCTCATCGTCTTCGCCCTCCGGCGTTCGACGCCTGCCTCCTCCCACCTGATCACGCGGGCAGTCGAGGCCGGCGCGCAGGTCCTGTGCGTGGTGGACTCGGCCACGGAGAATCCGGGCCCGGCCACATGGCTCATCACCTGCCAGGCGCGGGCGGCCGGCCCGCTGGATAACCACGTGGCGGTGATCGGGCTTTCGCATTTTCTGGCCACCCGCGTCCTGGAACTCAGTGGCCGCGAAGGCCGGCGCCGCATGGCCGCGATCGAGGCAGCCCACGATGCCTTCGATGAGGAGCCCTAGGAGCCTGTCCGGTGTATCGGTATCGACGGCTCTGGTGTGACGTGATTCACTTGCGCATGGCCAAGACGTTTCGCTTGTGGGATGTGGATCAAGGCTGGCTTCTGCCGGCTTCGGTGCATGATTTTGTGCCGCCGGATCACGTGGCGCATTTCGTTCGTGACACGGTGCGGGAGGGTCTCGATCTCTCGGCCATCCTCGCCGGCTAGACCGAGGATCGGGGCTACACGCCCTACCATCCCGGAATGATGGTGGCGCTGCTGCTCTATGGCTACAGCCGAGGCCTCTATTCCTCGCGGCCTCTCGCCCGCGCCAGGGCTTCGGCACTCGCCCGGCCGATGCCGGACGACGCCCCCGTCACAAGAGCGGTTTTTGGAGAGTGTGAGGACATAGCTGCTGATCCGGTTTGAGGGACGAGGGAACAGGTCCGCCATCGCGGCCCAAATAGTTACTGCCAGACAGCGCCGCAGGGCCGGCCATATGTCAGGGTGGGGCCGCTGCCGCCGTCACTTCAGCCGGACGACGACTTTGCCTTTGGACCGTCCGGTGTCGAGATAGGCCAAGGCTTCGTTGGTCGCTTCAAACGGGAAGACTCGGTCCATGATCGGGCGAATGGCCCCTGCCTCGATCAGCGCCGTGACCTGGCTCAACTGCCCGCCATCCGCCCGCATGAACAGGAAGGAGTAGTGGACACCCCGGGCTTTGGCCTTCCTGCGGATGCCGAAGCTCAGAAGGCGCACGAGCTGACTCAGCATCCAGTTCAGCCCCTGCTGCCGCGCGAAATCGGCGTCAGGTGGGCCGGAGATCGAAATCAGCTTCCCGCCAGGCTTCAGCACGCTCAGGGACTTCTTGAGCGTATCGCCGTCCAGGCTGTTCAGGACGACATCGTAGCCCGTCAGGACTTCCTCGAAGTTCTGCGTCTTGTAGTCGATCACGACATCGGCGCCGAGGTTTCGGACCAGTTCGACATTGGCGGTGCTGGTGGTCGTCGCGACCGTCGCGCCGAGATGCTTCGCCAGTTGAATGGCGAATGTCCCAACGCCGCCCGAGCCCGCGTGGATGAGGATCTTCTGTCCCTTGCGCAAATCGGCGCGGTCGACCAGGGCCTGCCAGGCCGTCAGCCCGACCAGAGGGATGGACGCCGCTTCCTCCATGGTCAGGTTGTTCGGCTTCAGCGCGAGATCGTCCTCATGGATGGAAATCCGCTCCGCGAAGGTTCCGACCCGGCCATCCCGCGGACGGGCATAGACCTCGTCCCCCGCCTTGAAGCGGCGGACCTTCGCGCCAACCCGCGTGACCCGTCCCGCCATGTCGTGTCCCAGCACGAAAGGCGGGCGATACGGAAGAAGGGTCTTGAAGGCGCCATCCCGGATCTTGGAATCCAGAGGGTTCAGCCCGGCGTCGTGGATCTCGACCAGGACGTCCTCTTCACCCAGAGAGGGCTCCGGCCTATCGCCAAAGCGAAGGATGCCGCTCTTCTTGTACTTGTCGAGGATGAAGGCCTTCATGATGGTGTGCTCTCTGGGTTCCTGCACAAAGGCTCAGTCGGCCGTCTGGTAGCGCGCGGCGGCGTGTTCCTGGCGTGTGTTCGGCAGCATGGCCTGACGCGCGGCCTGGAAGGCGTTCCACTGCTCCACATTCGGCAGCGGCGGGAT
>JAEWBL010000134.1 GCA_023391175.1 Pseudomonadota bacterium | reverse complement strand
GCGCCGCAGGGCGGCCCCTCCGGCGGCGCATCGGCCGGCCCCACGGGCGGGCTGGAGGACATTCTCGGCCAGATCCTGGGCGGCGGCGGCGCGGGCCGCCCCTCCGGTGGCTCCACGCAAGGTGGGGGTATTTCCGGCGGCGCAGGCGGCGGCCTTGGCGATATTGCCGCCGAAGCGCTCGGCCGCGGCGGGTCCAACCCGGCCGGCGGCTATCCCCAGCCGGAGCCTCAGCAGGCCCCGCCCGACTATCGCCAGCCGCAGCCCTCGCCCCAGCCCGGCCACCAGCCCTCCGCCTCGGGCGGCAGCGACCTGATGCGATATGGCGGCCTCGCCATCATCGGCATGCTGGCCTGGAAGGCCTACCGCAAATGGCAGGCCGGCGCCGGCGGACGCTCGGCCTTCTCCTCCGGGGAACCGGACGCCGCCTTCTCCCCCGCCGCCGCGCCAGGCGGCCCGGAAGCCTTTTCCGGTGTGCTGCTCTCGGCCATGGCCGCCGCCGCGCAGGCGGACGGAGAGATCGACGAGGAGGAAGTCTCGCGCATCGGCGGCGGGCTGGAGCGCATGGGCTCCGCCTCTCCCCAGCGCGATGCGCTCATCGCCATCCTCACCACGCCGGTCGATCCCAACGAGGTGGTCGCCGCCGCCACGACGCCCGAGGCGGCGCTGCAGATCTACGCGGCATCGGCCCTCGCCATCCGGCCGGACAACGACGCCGAGCACGCCTATCTCGACTGGCTCGCGGGTTCGCTCGGCATCGATCCCGGCCTGAAGGCGCAGATCGACGGCGAGCTGAACGCCTGAGAGAGTTCGCCCCATCACGCCATCGTGCAGGCCATGGCCGTAACGCCGCCGCAGGGGGCGGCGTAAGGGGAAGCGGGCGCCGGGCGGGCGCCCGCACAGCTTTGCCGGAAAGGTTCCGATGCCCCTGTTTCACGAGCGCTCGGGCCGATTCAGCCCCGAGAAGACCCTGTTCCTCGTCTCCAGCATCCTGCCGGCGGTGTGGCTCGTGGGCCTTGCAGCCAACGGCCAGCTCGGCGCGCGGCCGTGGACGGAGGCGATCCATTTCACCGGCCTGTGGGCCATCCGCTTCCTCGCGGTGACGTTGGCGGTGACACCGCTGAGGCGGCTATTCAACCTGCCGAAGCTCCATTTCGGCCGGCGCATCTTCGGCCTTGCGGCGCTCGGCTACGCGGCACTGCATCTCACGCTCTACATCATCGATCAGGGCTTCGGCCGGGCGCTGAGCGAGATCGTGCTGCGCATTTATCTCACCATCGGAGCGGTGGCAGTGGCGCTGCTGGTGGCGCTGGGCGCCACCTCCACCGACGGCGCCATCCGGCGGCTGGGCGCGACGCGCTGGAACCGGCTGCACATGGCGGTCTACGCCATCGCCGTGCTGGGCACGGTGCATTTCTTCATGCAGTCCAAGCTCGATGTCACCGAGCCGGTGCTGATGGCCGGAATTTTCCTGCTGCTCTTCGCCTTCCGCATCGCCGGGCGCGGCGGCAAGACCGTGACGCCCCTCGCCATGGCGGGGCTCTCGGTGGCCGGGGCGGTGCTCACGGCGGGCGTCGAAATGCTCTGGTATGCGCTGGCGACGCGGGTGGACCCGTTTCTGGTGCTGGACGCGAACTTCACTCTCGACCTCGGCCCCCGCCCGGCCGTGTGGGTGCTGGTGATCGGCCTCGCGGTGGCGACGCTCGCCGCCGTCAACCCGCCCGCCCCCCGCCCCTCCCGGCGCGCGGCGATGGCCGGCAAGGCGATGACCGGAAATGCGGGAGGCGCAGGGGCCTGAAACGCGAAAGGAAGGGGTGCCCTGAGCCCCCTTCCTCCCGCTGACGCCGGGCGCCCGGCGAAAGCCCCCGGCGGGCCTTGTAAAAGAAGGATCTATCCGCCCCACCGCCGTCGTCCTCCGGCTTGACCGGAGGACCCATGGTGCCGTTTGGCCATCACTCGGAGGCCTGCTTGAGCCCTGGGATGGGCCCTCCGGTCAAGCCGGAGGGCGACGGTCGTCATCAGCTTGGCGGACGGTCAGGCTCCCTCACGCAGCGGCGCGTTCCGGCACCGGCAGGCCGAGCCATTCGGTGTAGAAGGCGTCGATGTCCGGCTCGAAATCGTGGATCACCGGATACCAGGGGGTTGGCGCCTCCACGTCGTGGAGCGTACCGCATTCGGGGCAGAAATATTCCCGGATCACCTGCCACGAGGGCGTCGGGGCCATGAGGCGGGGATAGATCTCCTCCATCTTCTGCGGCGTGTCGCGGACATGGACGCGGGCGTGAAGCTTCCAATTGTCCTTCCAGTCGCAGAAATCGTGGCCGCACTCACAGCGCACGGTCCATTTCTTCGAGACCTTCTGCTGCACGATGAACAGCTTCGGGCCGAGGGGCAGGATGATCTTGTCATCCCACGGCACTCGCTCCTGCAGGATGTCCACGTAAGTCACGAACCGCTCTGGGTCCTTCGGCGTGGACAGCATCTGGTGCAGGGTATCGGGATCGATCTTGCCTTCCACGAGATCGACGATCTTGGCGCGGGTATAGGACATGGTTTCCTCCTGATTGGTTCTGGGTTTCCCCCCTCTCCCCTTGCGGGAGAGGGGTTGGGGGTGAGGGGTGCGGCTCCGGCGTGGCCGGGCGCCGGGACATGGGGCGATACCCCCTCACCCCAGCCCTCTCCCGCGAGGGGAGAGGGAGTCAGAGCGCGTAAGAACCCTCACTCCTCCACGAACTGCACGGTGGTCACGTCCGGCAGTTCGGAGATGTCCATGGAGTAGCGCGAGCCGTAGGTGGGCACGCCGATGTCCTCCTCGTTGAGCACCCAGCTCTCCGGCAGGTCCCAGAAGGCCCGGAACTGCTGCTCGAACTTCGGGCCCAGCTTGAAGGAGGCGGCGAACATCTGCTGCACCTGGGTGCCCGCATCCTTGGCGAGGATCTTCTCGCGCTCGCCCTTCATCCACTCCCGAGTGGGGACGGACTTGGCGAGACGCGCCTTGCGGATATCCGCGCGGGCCGCCTTGGTCGCGGCCTCGTCCACCACCACCAGGCCGTCCGGCCCCTTCTTCACCACCACGCCGTAGACATCGCCGGCGAGGCGCTCCAGCACGTATCCGCCGTTGATGTCGTCGGCGACCGCCTGCGGCTCGCGGTCGAGCGGATCACCGAAGCCGGGGCCGCCGCGCATGTAGTTGAGGTAGAGGTCGTAGTCCGCGAACATTTCCTCGGTGGTGATGGCCTGCTTGTCGCGCTTGATCTGCGCCTTGGGCAGCATCGCATCCCAGGTGGGGTTCTCCGGGTCGGTGTCGCCGCCCAGCGGGATGTCGGCGCCGGAAGCGATCAGCTCCTTCAGCCCCGTCTTGTGGGCGGCGAAGCGATAGCCGGAGGCGGCGGGATAGCCGCCCATCAGGCCCCAGTCGGACGAGATATGGCCGTTGCCCATGAAGAACATGGTCCAGTCCTTGGCGTTCCAGACCATGCGCAGGCTCTCGAAGCCGCAGCCGCCGCGATACTTGCCGGAGCCGCCCGAGGACGCCTTGATCTGCCGGCCGAGATAGACCAGAGGCTCGGCCAGTTCCCAGATCTCCATGTCGCCCATGTCGCCTTCCGGGTTCCAGATGGCAGCGGCGTGGGAGAGGCCGTCCTGCACGGCGGTGGCCCCGGTGCCGTTGGCGGCGCACTCGAACGAGTTCACGGCGTGGATCTCGTCATACTGGTTGAAGCCGCCGCCCTGCAGCCAGTTGGAGGTGTTGGCGTTGCCCGCATTCACCTCCTCCAGATAGCCGCGCCCGAAATAGGAGCGCGACAAGCCGCGCCAGAGGGCCGTCCAGGCCGACACCAGGAAGTGCCAGGAATAGGAGAAGGCGACGCGGCGGTCGTCCGGGTTCATCCAGGTGCCCTTGGGCAGGCGGAATTCGGTGCCGTAGGCCGCGCCGTCGTTGATCATCTCGGAGGGGATGAGCGTCTGGGTCATCATCACCCAGATGCCCGAGGTGAAGCTCACCTGATGGGCATTGTAGGTGTGCCAGCCCCAGCGGCTCGACCCCTCGAAATCCAGCCGCCAGGTGCCGTCCTTGCGGATGGTCATCTCGCAGGGGGCGTGCATGATGGTGTCGAGCTTGGCGAAGTCGGAAGGGACGCGCACGTCCTCATGGGCGTAGGGCACGTCCACGAAGCCCACCTGCCGGTAGGTGCCGGGGATGGTCATGGCCTTGATGCGGGCCTGCAGGCCGAGGCGGCCATGCTCCACCGCCTCGTAGGCGAACTTCCAGTAGGCCTCGATGCCCTCTTCCGCGACCACCTCTTCCACCAGCTTGCGGATCATGTGGCAGCCGGCGATGCGGGTGCGCTCGTCCAGCATCCAGTAGCGGGTGGTGCGCACCATGCGCTGGCTCTCGTGCAGCCAGTCGCGGAACAATTCGTCGTTGGCGCCCACCTTGCGGCAGGTGATGGAATAACCGTCACCGAAGCGCTGCACCTGCCCGGTGGCCATGGAGCCCGGCCCCACCGCGCCGGTGTCGATGACGTGGGTGACGCCGCCCACCCAGCCGATCAGCTCGCC
>JAEWBL010000116.1 GCA_023391175.1 Pseudomonadota bacterium | reverse complement strand
ATCGAAATTGCCGCCGAGCCAAGGCATGGCGGGACGCCCGAGCGCGCGCGCCTGCTCCTGCGCGCCCGGCGGGGAGGCGGGGATGGAGGCGCGCAGGGCCACGGAGGCGATCTGGATGGTGCCGGTGCGCTGCGGCCGCATGATGTAGCGCAGCTCCACCACGCGGTAGCGCTGGCGGTCATAGACGCGGCTATAGCGCTTCAGCGTGCCGTCCGGGGTGAAGGTGGCGCCGTCCGCCGCGGGCTGGTCCGCCTGCGCCTCAAGCGCGCCGATGCGGTCGTACATGCGCACGACCACGGGAATTTCGCTCTGGAGGTAGAAGGGCGGGGTGCCCTGCACGTCAACGGAGAGCGAGACCGGGCCGTCGTCCGGCGGCTCGGCGATGGAGCCCGGCGCCACGTCCATCTCGATGGGGGCGCTCGTCTCGCTGCCGAGGGTGAGGGCGGGAATCACGAGATGGCCGGCGCGCTTGGGCGCCAGCGTCAGCACCCATTCGTTCACCTC
Organism: Pseudomonadota bacterium; assembly: GCA_023391175.1. Classification (GTDB taxonomy): domain Bacteria; phylum Pseudomonadota; class Alphaproteobacteria; order Rhizobiales; family Xanthobacteraceae; genus Xanthobacter. Next base: position 3,225 of record JAEWBL010000116.1, on the reverse strand, counting down.
CACCATGCGGCCGTTGACGCTCTCCATGCGGCTGCGCTTGCCGCGATCGAGAATCTCGAAATCCCTGTTGAGGGGGCTGATGTTGGGCGGCTCCAGGCTGTCCCGCCCGATCACGCTGAGCACCAGCTCGAAGGTGTCTCCCTGGTCCGCGGGGGGCTTTTCCACCGTGGCCTTGAAGGCCGCGGCGAAGCCCGCCGTCGCCCACAGCGCGAGCGCGAGAGAGACGAGGCCGGTGCGGAGGGCGGCGCGGATCATTGTGCATCCCCCTCGGAGAGGAAGACCGGCGCGCCGGTGTACTGGGACCGGATCCGCGCGCGCAGGAGCCCGCCGGGATCGTCCGGCACCTGCCGCAGCGCCTGCTCGCGGCTCTGGTCGTCGTCGCTGAACGCCACGGCCGGGGGTGTCTGGGCCGGCGGCTGGGGCGGCTTCGGCTGCGCGACCTGGGAGGGCGAGGTCGGCGGCGCGGAGAAGGCGGCGTTGGGGTCCTGCTTGGCGGCGTTCGGCCCACCGTCCTTGTCGTCCGGCATGGGCGGCGGGGGAGCCTTGGGCGTCACCGGCTCGGCAGGGATGTCGCCGGCCATCGTCTCCGGCTGCTCCTTGGCGGGCTGCTGCTGCGACGGCTGGGGCGGGGAATCGGGCGGCGGCGCCTGTTGCGCCTGCTCCTGGGGCTGCTGGCGGGGCGGAGCGGGCTGCTGCTGCGCCAGCTCGGGCGGACGGCGCGGCGGCAATGGCGCAGGCGGGGGGAGGGGACCCGGCTGCGGGCTGTTCTGTGCGTCCTGCGGCTTGTCCCCGCCGGGCTTCTGGTCCTGCTTCTGCTTCTGGTCAGATTTGGGGTCGGGCTTCTGGTCCTTGTTTGGATCCTGCCCACCACCGCCACCGGCCTGGTTCTGCTTCTGGTCCTGCTTCTGCTTTTCTTCCTCTTGCTTCTTCTTGGCGTCGATCAGCTTCTGCACAAGATCGCGGTTGAACTTGGCGTCGGCATCGTCGGGCTCGGCGGCCAGCGCCTTGTCGTAGGCGGCCACCGCCTCCTCGAGCCGCCCGGCGCGCGCCAGGGCATTGCCGCGGTTGTAGTCGCCGCCGGGCAGGCGGGAGAAGGCCGCACCGGCACCGGAATAGTCTCCGGATTTGTAAAGCGCAGCGGCCTTCCAGGCCGGGTCCTCGAACTTCTGCGCGGCGGCGGCAGAGTCGCCCCGGGCGAGGTCCGCCGCGCCCTGCTGGTCGGGCCGCCACCACAGGTCCGCCCAGCTCTGCGGCAGGTTCTGCGTGAGGGTCTGCTGGATCGTCTGTGCTTGCGCCCGCTGCGGCGACCCGAGGCCGCCGAGGGCCGCGACGGCGAGGACGGCGATCCAGCCGCGCCGGAAGGCGAGGGGAGCGAGCAGCACCGCGAGAAGCAGCACATAAGGCCCCATGTCCGCCCACACGTCGGCGGTGAAGCCCTCGCTGTCGGTGACGGCGCCGTTCGAGCTGGCCGCCGGGGGCAGGGCGTAGGCGATGTCACGATCGTCGGCGGTCAGCGGGGTGTAGGCGCCCTGGCCGGCCGAGGCGATGGCCGTCAGCGCCGCGGGGTCCACCGCCGGTGCGCCGTTGGCCCCGCCCGCGCCGACGCCGATCACGTTGACCTTGTAGCCGTCCGCCGCCGCCGCCTTCGCCGCCGCCTGTGTCTTGCCCGGCTCGTCGCCCGGGCCGTCGGTGACGAGCAGGATGCGCCCGCTCACCGCCCCAGCCCCCTTGAGCAGGTCGACGGCCATGGCGATGGCATCCTGCGGGCGATTGGCATTGCCGCGCATGAGGTTGGTGGAGAGGTCCGGCAGCATCTGCGCCACCACATGCGCGTCCTCGGTCAGCGGCGCGGCGGCGAACGGGATGTCCGAATAGAGCACCAGCGCCACCTCGCTGCCGCGCATGCGCTGGAGCACGTCGGCGATCTTGTAGCGGGCGGCGACAAGGCGCGAGGGGCTGGCGTCCGGGGCGTTCATGGTCGGGGAAAGGTTGACCGCGATCACCAGCGGATCGAGCCGGCCCGTCACCGGCTGGGGCAGCTTCTGCCAGGTGGGGCCGGCCATGGCGAAGACGGCAGCGACCCAGCCGGCGAACAGCAGTACGGCCGGCCATTGCCCGCTGGCGCGCCGCCCCGGCAGGGCGAGGTGGGCGAGGAGGTGGGGGTCCACCACGCGCGCCCAGTCGTTGCTGCCCTCGCGCAGCCGGCGATGGAGCAATCCGGCGAGGAGCGCCGCCGGCAGCAGCGCCAGGAGCCATTCCGGCCGCAGGAAGTGGAAGCTCGCCATCAGCGCGCCTCCGCAACCGGCAGGGCCGGGGTCTCGCCCGCCTGGGCGTCCTGCGGGGCGGGCGCATCGGTCGCGCGGCGGGCGGGCAGGCGCAGCAGCAATATGGCGGCGAACAGGAAGCTCGCGACCAGCGCGGCACCGAGCGGCCAGAAGAACAGGGTGAGGGCCGGACGCACATATTGCGGATCGCCGGCCACCGGCTCCAGCTTGTCGATCTCGGCATAGATGCCGGCGAGGCCCTGCTGGTCGCGGGCCCGGAAATACTTGCCGCCGGTGAGGCCAGAAATGGCCTTGAGCGCGCCCTCGTCGAGGTCGGAGGACGGGTTCATGGGCGCGCCGGGGATGAACTCCCCGGCATCGGAGCCGACGCCGATGGTGTGGATGCGCAGATGCTCCTTGGCGGCGATGGCGGCGGCCTGCAGCGGATCAAGCACGCCGGAGGTGTTGGCGCCATCGGTGAGCAGCACCACCACCCGCTCCTTCGCCGGGCCGTCGCGCAGGGTCTTCACCGCGAGGCCGATGGCGTCGCCGATGGAGGTGTTGCGCCCGGTCATGCCGATGGTCGCCTGGGCGAGCAGGTCGCGCACCACCCGGCGGTCGAGGGTGAGGGGCGCCTGCACATAGGCGCGGGTGCTGAACAGGATGAGGCCCACCCGGTCGCCGGCGCGGCGGGCGATGAAGTCGTCCGCCACCTGCTTCACCACCTGCAGGCGGTCCATGGGTCTGGTGAGGGCAAGGTCGCGCTGCGCCATGGAGGCGGAGAGATCGATGACCAGCATGATCTCGCGCCCCTCCACTGGAACCTCCACCGGCCGGCCCACATAGATGGGCTGGGCGGCGGCGACCACGAGCAGCGTCCAGATGAAGGCGAGAACCGCAAGCCGCGTCTTGCTCCAGGCCGGCCGGCCGGGCGTCACCAGTCCGGCCCGGGCGAGGGCGG
>JAEWBL010000115.1 GCA_023391175.1 Pseudomonadota bacterium | reverse complement strand
GTGTACGACCTGCTTTCCGTGAAGCAGAACGCCCGCATCCGCCTGAAGGTCGCCACCGACGAGGACACCCCGGTGCCCTCCATCACCGGCGTCTTCCCCGGTGCCAACTGGTTCGAGCGGGAGGCCTACGACATGTACGGCATCCTGTTCACCGGCCACCCGGAGCTGCGCCGCCTTTTGACGGACTACGGCTTCGACGGCCACCCCCTGCGCAAGGACTTCCCGACCACGGGCTTCGTGGAGGTGCGCTACGACGACGCCCAGAAGCGCGTGGTCTACGAGCCGGTCCGCCTGCCGCAGGAGTTCCGGAACTTCGACTTCCTCTCGCCGTGGGAGGGCGTCGAATACGTCCTGCCCGGTGACGAGAAGGCCTCGGGCCAGCCGCCCGCGCCGCCCAAGGCCGGGTGAGGGAGCGTCTCATGGTTGATGTCGCCGACGAGATGAAGCCCGCGGACAAGGTCCGCAACTTCCAGATCAATTTCGGCCCGCAGCATCCTGCGGCGCATGGCGTGCTGCGCCTTGTGCTGGAGCTGGACGGCGAGGTGGTGGAGCGGGTGGACCCGCACATCGGCCTCCTGCACCGCGGCACCGAAAAGCTGATCGAGGCCAAGACCTACCTTCAGGCCGTGCCCTATTTCGACCGGCTCGACTATTGCGCGCCGATGAACCAGGAGCACGCCTACTGCCTCGCAGTGGAGAAGCTGCTGGGCATCGAGGTGCCCAAGCGCGGCCAGCTCATCCGCGTGCTCTATTCCGAGATCGGGCGCCTGCTCTCCCACCTCCTCAACGTCACCACGTTCGCCATGGACGTGGGCGCGCTGACCCCGCCTTTGTGGGGCTTCGAGGAGCGCGAGAAGCTCATGATCTTCTATGAGCGCGCCTCGGGCAGCCGCATGCACGCCGCCTACTTCCGGCCCGGCGGCGTCCACCAGGACCTGCCGCGCGCGCTGGTGGAAGACATCGGCGCCTTCTGCGACCCGTTCCTGAAGCTGGTGGCGGACCTCGACGCGCTCGTCACCAACAACCGCATCTTCAAGCAGCGCACCGTCGACATCGGCGTGGTGTCGGTGGAAGAGGCGCTGTCCTGGGGCTTCTCCGGCCCGGTGCTGCGCGGCTCCGGCGCGGCGTGGGACCTGCGCCGGTCGCAGCCCTACGAGTGCTATTCGGAACTCGACTTCGACATTCCGGTGGGCAAGCACGGCGACTGCTACGACCGCTATCTCGTCCGCATGGAGGAGATGCGCCAGTCGACCTCCATCATGAAGCAGTGCGTCGAGCGCCTCCTGAAGGAGAGCGGCCCGGTCCACACCCAGGACCACAAGGTCGCGCCGCCGAAGAGGGCCGAGATGAAGCGCTCCATGGAAGCGCTCATCCACCACTTCAAGCTCTACACCGAAGGCTTCCACGTGCCGGAAGGCGACGTGTATGCCGCGGTGGAAGCGCCCAAGGGCGAGTTTGGCGTCTATCTCGTCTCGGACGGCACCAACAAGCCGTACCGCTGCAAGATCCGCGCTCCGGGCTTCGCGCACCTGCAGGCCATGGACTTCCTCAATCGCGGCCACATGCTGGCCGACGTCTCCGCGGTGCTCGGCTCGCTCGACATCGTGTTCGGGGAGGTGGACCGCTGATGGCCCGCCTTCCTCTCGCCCTTTGCCCGATGCTTGCGCGCGGCCTGCGCGCGGCTTCTTCCGGGATCTGAACCATGTCCGTCCGCCGCCTCGCCGCCGAGCAGCCCGAGAGCTTCAGCTTCACGCCGGAGCTTGAGGCCATCGCGCAGAAGCTGATCGCCAAATATCCGGAAGGCCGGCAGGCCAGCGCCGTGGTGCCCCTGCTGTGGGAAACCCAGAAGGCCGCCGGCGGCTGGCTGCCCGAGCCCGCCATCCGCGCGGTCGCCGATCGCCTCGGCATGGCCCACATCCGCGTGCTCGAGGTCGCCACCTTCTACACCATGTTCAACCTTGAGCCGGTGGGGAAGTATTTCGTGCAGCTGTGCGGCACCACGCCCTGCATGCTGCGCGGCGCGGAAGCCATCCGCCACGTCTGCGAGAAGAAGATCGGCCACGAGCGGCATGTCTCCGCCGACGGCACCTTCTCCTGGCTTGAGGTGGAATGCCTCGGCGCCTGCACCAACGCGCCCATGGTGCAGATCAACGACGATTATTACGAAGACCTCACCCCCGAGAACTTCGAGAAGCTGCTCGACGATCTCGCCGCCGGCCGCCCGGTGAAGGTGGGTCCGCAGAATTCGCGCAAGGGCTCCGAGCCCGAGGGCGGCCCGCGCGTGCTGCTCGACCCCGCGCTTTATGATTTCAAGACCACCGTGCCCGCCGCGGGTGGTGCTGGCACCGAGACGCCGGATCTTCTCTCCGCCGGCCGCGCCCGTGCGGCGTCGGAAAGCCCGGCCGATCCCCTGGGCGCCACCGCGGCGGCTCAGGAAAAGGCGGCCGACGGCGCCGACACGCGTGAGAAGCGCGAGACCGTCGCCGCGGAGGCGCAGGCCTCCAGCCCGTCCGTTACAGGTTCCGACCGTGAGCCGGTGAAGACCGGCACCGGCGTGCGCGATCCGGAGGAGTGAGGCCCATGCTCGCCGACAAGGACCGCATCTTCACCAATCTCTACGGCTTCCACGACTTCGGTCTTGAAGGCGCGCTCAAGCGCGGCAACTGGGACGGCACCAAGGCCATCCTGGAAAAGGGCCGCGACTGGATCATCAACGAGATGAAGGCGTCCGGCCTGCGGGGTCGCGGCGGCGCCGGCTTCTCCACGGGCATGAAGTGGTCCTTCATGCCCAAGCAGTCCGATGGCCGTCCCCACTATCTGGTGGTGAACGCCGACGAATCCGAGCCCGGCACCTGCAAGGACCGGGAGATCATGCGCAACGATCCGCACACGCTGATCGAGGGCTGCCTGATCGCCTCCTTCGCCATGGGCGCCCACGCGGCCTACATCTACATCCGCGGCGAATACATCTTCGAGCGCGAGCGCCTGCAGGCGGCCGTGGATCAGGCCTATGAGGCGCGCCTCATCGGCAAGGACAACGTCCACGACTATCCCTTCGACCTCTATGTGCACCACGGTGCCGGCGCCTATATCTGTGGCGAGGAAACCGCGCTGCTGGAGAGCCTCGAGGGCAAGAAGGGCATGCCCCGCCTGAAGCCCCCGTTCCCCGCGAACATGGGCCTCTATGGCTGCCCCACCACGGTGAACAACGTGGAGAGCATCGCGGTGGCGCCCACCATCCTGCGGCGCGGCGCGGCCTGGTTCTCCTCCATCGGCCGCCCCAACAATGTGGGCACCAAGCTGTTCTCCCTCGCCGGCCATGTGAACACGCCCTGCGTGATCGAGGAGGCCATGAGCATCCCGTTCAAGGAGCTGGTGGAGAAGCATGGCGGCGGCGTGCGCGGCGGCTGGGACAATTTGCTCGCCATCATTCCCGGCGGCGCGTCCTGCCCGGTGATCCCCGGCGAGCAGTGCGAAGACCTCATCATGGACTTCGACGGCACCCGCGCGGTGAAGTCGTCGTTCGGCACGGCCGGCGTGCTGGTGATGGACAAGTCCACCGACATCATCAAGGCGATTGCCCGCATCTCGGCCTTCTTCAAGCACGAGAGCTGCGGACAGTGCACGCCGTGCCGCGAGGGCACCGGCTGGATGTGGCGCGTGGTCAACCGCATGGCCGAGGGCCGCGCCCAGAAGCGCGAGATCGACCTGCTGCTGGAAGTCACCACCCAGATCGAGGGCCACACCATCTGCGCGCTCGGCGATGCCGCCGCGTGGCCGGTGCAGGGCCTCATCCGGCACTATCGTCATGTGATCGAGGCGCGCATCGACCAGTATGCCGCCAACCCGCATCCGGACCCCGTGGTCCCGGTCGCGGCGGAGTGAAGAGCACCCCGCCGGGCGCGCCGACGCGACGGGCGGGGAGGGGAGTTGTCTCAGGGAGCGGGCGCCGTGCGTCCGGCTCCGGCCGCGCCCGGCGCGGTTCAAGGTGAGGTGGAAGTGATGGCGAAGATCGTCGTCGACGGAACCGAGGTCGATGTACCTGCCGAATACACGCTGCTTCAGGCGTGCGAGGCGGCGGGCGTCGAGATTCCGCGCTTCTGCTTCCATGAGCGGCTGTCGATCGCCGGCAACTGCCGCATGTGCCTGGTGGAAGTGAAGGGCGGCCCGCCCAAGCCCACCGCCTCCTGCGCCATGGCGGTGAAGGACCTGCGTCCCGGCCCCAACGGCGAGCCGCCCGTGGTGCTCACCAAGAGCCCCATGGTGAAGAAGGCCCGCGAAGGGGTGATGGAGTTCCTGCTCATCAACCACCCGCTGGATTGCCCGATCTGCGATCAGGGCGGCGAGTGCGACCTGCAGGACCAGGCCATGGCCTACGGCGCGGACACCTCGCGCTTCGCCGAGAACAAGCGCGCCGTTGAAGACAAGTATATCGGCCCGCTGGTCAAGACCTCCATGAACCGGTGCATCCAGTGCACCCGTTGCGTGCGCTTCTCCACGGAAGTGGCCGGCGTGCCGGACCTCGGCGCCATCGGTCGCGGCGAGGACATGGAGATCACCACCTATCTCGAGCACGCCATGCGCTCCGAGATGCAGGGCAACGTGGCGGACCTCTGCCCGGTGGGCGCGCTGACCCACAAGCCCTACCAGTTCCACGCCCGGCCGTGGGAACTGATCAAGACCGAGTCCATCGACGTCATGGATGCGGTGGGCGCCAACATCCGCATCGACACCCGCGGCCGCGAGGTCATGCGCATCCTGCCGCGCAACAACGACCTCGTGAACGAGGAGTGGATCTCCGACAAGTCCCGCTACGTGTGGGACGGCCTGAAGGTCCAGCGGCTCGATCGCCCCTATGTGCGCAAGGACGGCCGACTCGTGCCCGCCTCCTGGAGCGAGGCGTTCGCCGCCATCGCCGCCAAGGTGAAGGGCACCACCCCCGCCAAGGTCGGCGCGCTCATCGGCGACCTCGCCAGCGTGGAAGAGGTGTTCGCCCTCAAGACGCTGATCGGCAAGCTCGGCTCCGCCAACATCGATGCGCGCCAGGACGGCGCGAAGCTTGATCCGGCGCTCGGCCGCGCAACTTACGTGTTCAACCCCACCATCGCAGGCATCGAGCAGGCCGACGCCATCCTCCTCGTGGGCACCGACCCGCGGCATGAGGCGTCCGTCATCAATGCGCGCATCCGCAAGCGGTGGCGGCAGGGCGGGCTGAAGATCGGCCTCATCGGCGCCAAGGTGGACCTCACCTACGCCTACGACTATCTCGGCGCTGGCCCCGACAGCCTCGCCGACCTCGCCGGCTCGTCTGCTTTCGGCGACGTGCTGCGCAAGGC
>JAEWBL010000095.1 GCA_023391175.1 Pseudomonadota bacterium | reverse complement strand
GGACCCTTACAACGTCACCGAGGACGCCGACCTCGGCATCCGCCTCGCCCGCGCCGGCTGGCAGACATGCGTCATTTCCTCCACCACCTTCGAGGAGGCGCCGGTGACGCGGCGTGCCTGGATCGGTCAGCGCACCCGCTGGCTCAAGGGTTGGGCGCAGACGCTGCTGGTCCATGGCCGCCGGCCGCGGGCGCTGGTGCGGGATCTCGGTCTGGGCGGCACGGTCGCGCTGGTCCTGCTCACGGCGGGCCCCTATGCGGCGGCGCTGGTGCATCCGCTGTGCCTCGCCTTGTTCATCGCCGACATCGTCGGCGGCGTCGCCGGTCTGCCCTGCACCTACATGGCGGAGGTGATGACGAGCGCGCTCACCTACACGACCCTCGTCGCCGGCTATGCCGGTGCGGCCGTGTCCATGACAGTCGGGCTCGGCCGGCGGGGCATCAGGCCCGGCTGGGGCACGATCGCGATGATTCCGATCTATTGGCTGCTGCTGTCGCTGGCGGCGTGGCGCGCGGTGGTCGAGCTGATCCGGCGGCCCTACCACTGGCAGAAGACCGAGCACGGCGCCGCGCGACGGGGCGCTCTGGGAGGGCTCAGAAGTAGCGCTTCAGCTCCGCCGCAGCCTCGGCCGGAGGCCGCTTGGAGTTGAATGGCGCGACGAAATTGCCATCCTTGTCCATGAGATAGACCACGGCGGTGTGGTCCATGGTGTAGTCGCCGTCCTTCAGCGGAACCTTGCGGGAATAGACGCGGAATTCCCGCTTGATCTGCTCGGTCGCCTCCGGTGTGCCCGACAGTCCGACGATCTGCGGCGAGAAGCTCGAAACGTAGGATTTGAGCACGTCCGGCGTATCCCGCTCGGGGTCCACCGAGACGAAGAAGGCCTGTGCCTTGCCTGCGTCCGGACCCAGGGCGTTGAAGATTTCCGACATCTCGAACAGTGCGGTCGGGCACACGTCCGGGCAATGGGTGAAGCCGAAAAAGATGAGCGTGGGCTTGCCCTTGAGGGCGGCCTGCGTAACCGTGCGGCCGTTCTGGTCGGTGAGGCTGAAGGGCCCGCCCACCGCCGCCTGGCCCGTCACCTTCGGCGGCGGCTCCGGCAGGAACAGGGTGACGGCCGTGACGAGGATGAGGGCGCCCGCGGCGAAGGCCGAGAAAAGGGCAAGGATCTTCGTGCGTGGCGACATGATTTCAAGGCCTTGGGGGCAATCGCGGGGCTCAGAGGCAGCCGGAGAAGCCGGCGCTCAGGAGATCGAAGAACACGGCCGCGCCATAGCGCGCCCACAGCAGCAGGCCACCGGCACAGAGCAGCGCCAGGACCCCCACAAGGCCGAGGACACCAGCGCGCCCGAGCCCCCGCCGCGCCGCGACAGCGTCGTCGGCGTGCGCTGCAAGCCGTTGCGAAACCTCGGTTTCCTGGGACAGGGTGACGGACATGGCGTGCCGGCTGGGATGAAACTTCAGGCGCCACGATAGCGCGGGCGGCGGTATTTATCCAATCCGCGCCGGTCAATCGCCCGTGACAGGGCGCCTCACCAGCGGTCGGATGGGGGAGCGCCGCGCCATTCGGCGATGCGGCGCAGGGTGGCGGGGGTGGTATCGTCGGGCAAGGCGTCGGGCGGGAAGAAGTCGGCGGCGATGATTTCGAGGTTCCGCTCCGGCCGGGGACCGATGGTCAACCGGGCCGCGCGGTAGAGGACGACGTGATCCCGCCCCCCGACCAAGGGATTGAAATAACAGCCAGAAACCGTCAGGGGCCCCTCGGCCTCCACGTTCGCCTCCTCGCGCAATTCGCGTCGCGCGGCCTGTTCCGCGGTCTCGCCCAGATCCACCCCGCCGCCAGGAAAATGCCAGCCGGACACATAGGTGTGTCGGACCAAAAGGAGCCGGCCGGCCTCGTCGGTGGCCAGTACCCTGACACCGAGGGTCATGCCGTGGCGCATCCGGCGCAGGAAAGAGAGGGCGGACAACATCAGTCGAGCATAGCCCCTCCTGACAGGGGGGAAAGGGTGGTTCACACCCCCCTGTCAGGTGCGTTCACCCCCCTATTCGGCGGCGTTCGGGAGCGGTTCGGGCCGAACCCACCGCAAAACCGGCGCGCGGGCGGCACGGGTCTCGTCCAGACGGCGACGGGTGGCATAATGGGGGGCGCCGAGGAAGCGCTCCTTGTCCCCCGCCTTGGCCGCCATGGCGAGGTCGCGCAGGGCACCGAGGAAGAGGTCGAGGGAGGCCTTCGATTCGCTCTCCGTCGGCTCGATCAGCATCGCCCCGTGGACCACCAGCGGGAAGTAGACCGTCATGGGGTGGTAGCCCTCGTCGATCAGCGCCTTCGCCACGTCGAGGGTGGAGAGGCCGGTGCCCGCGAGCCACGCATCGTCGAACAGGGCCTCGTGCATGGCCGGGCGCTCGGCGAAGGGGGCGCTCATCACGTCCATCAGGCAGGCACGGACATAGTTGGCGGAGAGGACCGCATCCTCGGAGGCCTGGCGCATCCCGTCCGCCCCATGGGAGAGCATCCACGACAGCGCGCGGACGAACATGCCCATCTGGCCGTGGAAGGCGCTCATGCGGCCGAGGGCCTGCTCGGCACCGGCCGACCCTTCATCCTCCACCAGCACCAGCCCGTCCGCGGTGGCGACCAGCGCCGGCACCGGGGCAAAAGGCGCCAGCGCCTGAGACAGCACCACCGGGCCGGCGCCGGGGCCGCCGCCGCCGTGGGGCGTGGAGAAGGTCTTGTGGAGGTTGATGTGCATGGCATCGACCCCGAGGTCGGCGATGCGCACCTTGCCGAGGATGGCGTTGAAATTGGCGCCGTCCGAATAGAAATAGGCGCCGGCCTCATGCACCGCCGCCGCAATCGCCACCACGTCCCGCTCGAACAGGCCGCATGTGTTGGGATTGGTGAGCATGAGGGCCGCCACCTCCGGCCCCAGCGCGGCCTTCACCGCCTCCGGGTCCACAGTGCCGTCCGGCCGGGCGGGGATGGAGCGGACCTCATAGCCGATGAGGGCGGCAGTCGCGGGGTTGGTGCCGTGGGCGCTCTCCGGCACGAGCACGACATGACGATGGCCATTGCCATGGGCTTCGTGCGCGGCCTTGATGGCCATCATGCCGCACAGCTCGCCATGGGCGCCGGCCTTGGGGGTGAGGGCCACCGCCGTCATGCCGGTGAGCTCCAGCAGGTAGCGCGACAGCTCTGCCATCAGCTCCAGCGCGCCGGGCACGGTGGAGAGGGGCTGAAGCGGGTGGATGTCGGCAAAGCCCGGCAGCCGCGCCATCTTCTCGTTGAGACGCGGGTTGTGCTTCATGGTGCAGGAGCCGAGCGGAAACAGCCCGCTGTCGATGCCATAATTCATGCGCGAGAGGCGCACGTAATGGCGCATGGCCTCCGGCTCGGAGAGGCCGGGCAGCTCCAGCGGCGCGGTGCGCTTGTGGGTGCCGAGGCGGTCCTTGAAGGGGGCGGGGTCGGCAATGTCCACGCCGGTCACTTCGGTGCGGCCGATCTCGAAGATCAGGCCTTCCTCGAGGTCGAGGCCCCGGTTGCCGGTGAAGGTGACGGGGCCCGCGCTGGTGCCCCCGACGATATGCGGCGTCGTCGCGCCACGGCCTTCGCGGTTCATCACAGCACCTCCTTGAGGGCCGCGGCATAGGCGGCACGATCGTCTTCTGTCGTCGTCTCGGTGGCGGCGACGAGGATGAGGTCGTCGAGCCCTGATTTGGGGGCGAGGCGGGAATAGGGGACGCCGCCGAGGATGCCCTTTGCGGCCAGCTTCTCCACCACGTCCGCCGCCTTGCCCGGCACGCGCAGAGTGAATTCGTTGAAGAAGGTGTCGTTGAGCACGCTCACCCCCGGCACGGCGGCGAGCCGGTCCGCGAGGTCGCAGGCCGCCGCGTGGTTGGCCCGCGCCAGCCGCACGAGCCCGGTCTGCCCGAGCAGGCTCATGTGGATGGTGAAGGCCAGCGCGCAGAGGCCCGAATTGGTGCAGATGTTGGAGGTCGCCTTCTCGCGGCGGATGTGCTGCTCGCGGGTGGAGAGGGTGAGCACGAAGCCGCGCCGGCCTTCCGCATCCACCGTCTCGCCGGCCAAGCGCCCCGGCATCTGCCGCACGAACTTCTGCCGCGTGGCGAAGAGACCCACATAGGGGCCGCCGAAATTCAGCGCATTGCCGATGGACTGGCCCTCGCCCGCCACGATGTCGGCGCCCTGCGCCCCCGGCGGCTCGATGAGGCCGAGGCTGACCGCCTCGGTGAAGACGGCGATGAGCAAAGCGCCGGCCTTGTGGGCGGCCTCGGCGATGGGCTTCAGATCCACGATGTTGCCGAACACATCCGGCGACTGGACGACGACGCAGGAGCAGCCGGCATCGATGGCGGCGATGATGTCTTCCCCGCCCGTGGGCACCGGCGCCAGCGCCACCACCTCGTCGGCGGCATAGTGCGAGACCGTTTCGATGGTCGCGCGATAGTGCGGGTGCAGGTTGCCGGCGAGCAGCGCCTTGCGCCGCTTGGTCACGCGGTGGGCCATCAGCACCGCCTCGGCGGCGGCGGTTGAGCCGTCATACATGGAGGCGTTGGCCACCTCCATGCCGGTCAGTTCGGCCACCTGCGTCTGGAACTCGAAGAGATATTGCAGGGTGCCCTGCGCGATCTCCGGCTGGTACGGCGTGTAGGAGGTGAGGAATTCCGAGCGCTGGATCAGGTGGTCCACGCTCGCCGGCACATGGTGGCGATAGGCCCCGGCGCCGACGAAGAAGGGCACCGCGCCCGCCGGCACATTCTTCGCCGCAAGGCGCGAGAGCGCGCGCTCCACCTCCAGCTCGCTCTTGTGGAGCGGCAGGCGCGGCAGCTCATGCTCGCGCTGGGCGGCGGGAATGTCGGCGAACAGGTCGTCAACGGACGAAACGCCGATACGCGCGAGCATCTCGGCGCGATCGTCGGCGGTGAGGGGAAGATAGCGCATGGTTTCGCTGGTCCGCTTTCAGGCGATGGTGAAGCGCGGGGCCAGAATGATCTCGGCCCTGAGCGAATGGGCGACGTAGCATTCCTCGTGCGCCCGCTGATGGATGAGGTCCACGTCCCCGGCCGAGGGCAGCTTCTCGCCGGAGAAGACCATCACCGGGGTGAGGGTGATGCGCGAGACGAAGAGCTTGCCCTTCTCGTTGGGCGTCATCTCGCCCGTGGCGGCATCCTCGTAGCTGTCCACGCGGAAGCCGCCCCGGCGGGCGAAATCCAGCGCGAACAGCATGTGGCAGCTGGAGGCTGCGGCCACCAGCGCCTCCTCCGGGTCCACCGCATCCTCGCGGGAGAGCGGCACGCGCACGGAGCCCGGCGCCGAGGAGCCGGGCACCTCGATGCCGTCGAACGCCCAGACATGGCCGCGCGAGTAGCGGCCATCGGTGAAGGCGGCATCCCCGCGCTGCCAGCGGATGGTGGCGTGATAGTCGTGGGCCATGTTGCCGCCTCCCGCTGGTCTCACAGGGTGTCCAGATAGTCCTTGTAGGCGTGCTCGTTCATGAGCCCGTCGAACTCGGCGGGGTTGGAGAGCTTCAGCTTCAGGAACCAGCCCTTGCCCTCGGCATCCTCGTTGACGAGGCCGGGGGCGGCTTCGAGTTCCGAGTTCACCTCCACCACCTCGCCGGAGATGGGGGCATAGACCTCGCTGGCGGCCTTCACGCTCTCGACGACGGCGGCTTCCTTGCCCTTCTCGACCGCCTTGCCGATCTCGGGCAGCTCCACGAACACCACGTCGCCGAGCTGGCCCTGGGCGTAGTCGGAGATGCCGACCACCGCCACGTCGCCGTCGAGGCGGACGTATTCGTGGTCCTTGGTGTAGCGCACGGTCATGGTCAGCCCCCGGTTTTCTGCTTGCGCGCGTAGCGCGTGGGTACGAAGGGAAGGGCGGTGACGACGGCGGGCAGGGCCTTGCCGCGCACCAGAATGTCGACGCTCGTGCCGGGCGCGGCGAGCGCGGGCGGCACATAGCCCATGGCGATGGGCGCCTGCAGCGTCGGGGCGAAGCCGCCCGAGGTGACGCGGCCGACGACCGCCCCATTGGAGGCGATCTCGGCGCCTTGGCGGGCCGGGGCGCGGCCCTCCAGCCTCAGGCCGACGCGCACGCGGGCGGGGCCTTCCTTAAGCTCGCGCTGCACGCGATCGGCGCCGGGAAAGCCGCCCTCAAGCCGCCGCCGCTTCTGGATGGACCAGTTCAGCGCCGCCTCAATGGGGGAGGTGGAGAGATCGATGTCGTGGCCATAGAGGCAGAGCCCGGCCTCAAGGCGCAGGCTATCCCGGGCGCCGAGGCCGATGGCCTTCACCTCCGGCTCGGCGAGCAGCGCGGCCCAGAGCGCGGCGGCATCCTCGGCCGCGACGGAAATCTCGTAGCCGTCCTCGCCGGTGTAGCCGGAGCGGGAGACCTCCACCGGCACGCCGTCGAAGGCGAGGGGGAGGGCGGTCATGAAGTCGAGGTCCGCCGCCTCGGGGCAATGGCGGGCCATCACCGTCGCGGCCTCGGGGCCTTGCAGGGCGAGGAGGGCCCGCTCGGGGCGCTGCACCAGCTTCACGGTGTCGGGGAGGTGGGCTTCGATGTGCGCGAAGTCGGCGCCCTTGCAGGCGGCGTTGACCACGAGGATCAGCGTGCCGTCAGCGGCGGGGTCCGCCGGGCGGGTGGCCATGAAGTCGTCGCGGATGCCGCCGTCTTCGGCGGTCAATTGCGAATAGCGCTGCTTGCCGGGGGCGAGGTTCACGAAATCCGCCGGGGCGAGGGCTTCCAGCGCCCGCGCGGTGGTCTCGTGGTCCGGGCCGACGAGGAGGGCCTGGCCCATGTGGGAGACGTCGAACAGGCCGGCATGGGTGCGGGTCCAATTGTGCTCCGCGAGGATGCCCTCGGGATACTGGACCGGCATGAGATAGCCCGCGAACGGCACCATGCGGGCACCGAGCGCGCCATGGGCGGCGCAAAGCGGGGTTTCGAGCAGAGGCTCGGTGTCGGAATGCGAATCAGGGGATGAGGCCAAGAGGGACTCCCGGACGAACAGCGCCAATTTCCGGGCCTGCCGAACCCCCGTTCCCGGTGGTCCTGTGCGGCCCGCGCGGCGCCCCCTCTGTCTGCCGACCTGAGAGATTTCACCGCGCCTCGTGGAAGGGCACGGCTTACTCCTTCGGTGAGCCCCGCCGCGCCTTGAAGGGTTGGCCGGACTGCTTTCCAGAGTTTCGTCCCCCTGCGGCCCTTTTTGCCTGAGCGGTTCCGGGGCGGTTGCGCCTTCGGCGCCGGCACGCCTCCCCATGAGGCCGCCGGTCTCTCCCGCAGGGATCGTCCGATGTCTTGCGCTCCTTTTGCCCTTTTCGCCGGGGCATCCGGAACGCGGCTGCATTCCTAAGTTCGCGCTCCTTTTCCGGAGCCTGTCATGTCCTCGTCCGAAGCCTCGCCTGCGCCCGTCGATCCCACCCAGCTCGCTGCCGAGCTGAAGGCGGTCGCGGAAACGGCCACCGCCTGGCCGTTCGAGGAAGCGCGCAAGCTGGTGGAGCGGCTGAAGAAGCGGCCCAAGGACGAGGTGCTGTTCGAGACCGGCTACGGCCCCTCGGGCCTCCCGCACATCGGCACCTTCGGCGAGGTGGCGCGCACCACCATGGTGCGGCACGCCTTCCGCATCCTCACCGAAGACAAGGTGAAGACGCGCCTCCTGTGCTTCTCCGACGACATGGACGGGATGCGCAAGATCCCCGAGAACGTGCCGGACCCGGTGGCGCTGCGCCCCTATCTCCAGATGCCGCTGACCAAGGTTCCGAACCCCTTCGGCGGCGATTATCCGAGCTTCGGCGCGCACAACAACGCGATGCTCCGGCGCTTCCTCGACACCTTCGGCTTCGACTACGAATTCGCCAGCGCCACCGAATACTATCTCTCCGGCAAGCTCGACCCGGTGCTGCTGAAGGCGGCCGAGAAGTACGACGAGATCATGGCCGTCATGCTGCCCACCCTCGGCGAGGAGCGGCAGGCGACCTATTCGCCCTTCCTGCCCATCTCGCCCACCTCCGGCCGCGTGCTCTACGTGCCGCTCAAGAGCGTGGACGCCAAGGCCGGCACCATCACCTTCGACGATGAGGACGGCACCGAGACGACGCTGCCCGTCACCGGCGGCAAGGTGAAGCTGCAGTGGAAGCCGGATTTCGGCGCCCGCTGGGCCGCGCTCGATGTCGATTTCGAGATGTTCGGCAAGGACCACCAGACCAACGCGCCGATCTACGATAAGATCTGCCAGATCCTCGGCGGCACCGCGCCGGAGCATTTCGTCTATGAACTGTTTCTCGACGAGAACGGCCAGAAGATCTCCAAGTCGAAGGGCAACGGCCTCACCATCGACGAGTGGCTCACCTATGCGAGCCCGGAGAGCCTGGCGCTCTACATGTTCCAGTCGCCCCGCTCGGCGAAGAAGCTGCACTTCGACGTGATCCCGAAGGCGGTGGACGAGTATTTCAACTTCCTCGCTCGCTATTCCCAGCAGGACTGGAAGCTGCGCTTCGGCAACCCGGTCTACCACATCCACGCCGGCAACCCGCCCGACGTGGACATGCCGGTGTCGTTCACCATGCTCCTCAACCTCGCCTCGGCCTCCAACACGGAGGACGAGAGCGTGCTGTGGGGCTTCCTGAAGCGCCATGTGCCCGGCGTGTCGGACCAGACGCACCCCAAGCTGCACGAGCTGGTGGGCTATGCGGTGCGCTACTTCCATGACTTCGTGAAGCCCAACAAGGTCTTCCGCACCCCCGACGAGGTGGAGCGCGACGCCCTCCAGAAGCTCGACGCGGCGCTCGCCGCGCTTCCGGCCGGCGCGAGCGCGGACGATATTCAGACCGTG
>JAEWBL010000656.1 GCA_023391175.1 Pseudomonadota bacterium | reverse complement strand
GCGCTTCCCGGGAGGTCTCGGTTCAGCGCGCCGCCATGGTCCACCGCCGGTGGGCGCGCCGCATCCCCAAAACGGAGGAGATACCGGCGCCTCACGGCTCGAAGGCGAACACCTTCTTCCAGTCGTCCTTCATGCTGATGACCGACCAGCCGCGCGCCTTCGCCTCGTCGTAGAGCTTCTGGGTGAAGGTGCCGACGTCCGACGCCGGCAGGCCCTGCGCCGGGCCATAGGCGAATTCGCGCTTGCCATCATCGTGCAGCACCAGGGCGGCGAAGCGCAGCCCCTTGCCGGCCTTGGCATATTCCAGCATCTGCCGGTCGCCGGTGGAATTGCCGAAGGCGGCCGTGGGGCGCTTGCCGATGACGAGGTGGATGCCCTCCGGCTTGCCGCCGAACAGATCCTCGAACAGCACCGAGGGCTCCATGCGCAGCACCGGGCGGCCGGAGGCGTCGTAGCCGAAGCGCACCGCGTCCGGCGTACCCACCACCTGCTCGGGCGGGATGCCATAGAGCCGGTCCGAATAGGTGCGGACCATCTCCTGCCCGCCGCCGGTGACGATATAGGTGCGGAAGCCGTTGGCGCGCAGCAGCTCCAGCACCTCCTTCATGGGCTGGTAGGTGAGCTCGGCGCGCGGCCGGTTCAGCACCGGGTTGCGGGCGGTGGCCATCCACGCCTCGGCGGCGGCGCGGAACTCCTCCACCGTGAGGCCCTCCAGCGCCACCATGAGGATTTTCTTCAGGTCCGGGAAGGAGAGCTTGCCCATCGCGGCCTCGTCGCCGGAGACGGCGGTGCGGAACGGCTCCTCGGTCTTCAGCGACGGATTGCTCTCGGCCAGCGCCTTGATGCGCGAGGCGGCGAAGGCGACCTCCGTATAGACCGGCTGCTCCACCCAGAGCGTGCCGTCCTGGTCGAAGGTGGCGATGCGGTCGGCGGGGGCCACGAAGTCCGGTCCGCCGGGGGTGGTGGTCGCCTTGACGAAATCGAGGATGGCGCTCCGCGTCGCCCCCGGGTTCCAGGAGGGGAGCGGATCGGCCGCCTGCGCAAAGGCGGGGCCGGCAAGGCTCGCGCAGAACAGGCCGGCGGCGAGGAAGGTGGCCAGGAAGGCGGAGCGGACGGCGGAACTGGCGAGCGGCCTGAGCCCGGCGGAAAATCTCATCGGCACCATGAATCGAGCCCCCGGCGCCCCGACGCGCCACCCGCATGTTGCCAGATTCTCCGCCGCCCGTGCGACGGCCATTCTTGATTCGGCAGGTGGGCGAACCCATACTGGCGGCATTGTCATCGCCAGTGGATTTTTTGCCATGCCTTTGAAGGAAGAGGATATTCAGCCCGGCAAGTGCTACAAGACGAAGGGCCTCGACAATTACAAGGTCATCTCCATGACCCGGGGCATCGTCACCTACGTCACCTGGACGTCGCCGCTGCGCATCAATGTGGGCGTGAAGCAGTTCGCCGATGCGGTCTACAAGGTCGTGCCCTGCCCGAAATAGGGGCAGCGGCCGCCTACCCCATCCCCAGCTACCGGCGGAAGGAATGTTGCACTGCCGCATCGACGCCGCGCGCAGGTAGCGGTATAGCTGGGAACGTCCCTGTGAGAACGTTTCCCGTGCTGTCCGCCGTCATCGCAACGCACAATTCCGAGCGCCGGCTCGTGCCGGTGCTGTCCGCGCTCGTCCAGGGCGTGACGGCGGGCGTGCTGAGCGATGTGACGCTGGCGGATTCCGGCTCCACCGACGGCACCGCCACCATTGCGGACGCGGCCGGCTGCAACTTCCTGAAGGGCGCGCAGGATCTCGGCCTCCGGCTGAAGCAGGGCGCGGCGCAGGGTCGGGGCTCCTGGCTCCTCTTCCTCACCGACGGCTCCATGCTGGAGGAAGGCTGGCCGCGCGAGGTGCTGGCCTTCATCGAGACCGCCCAAAGGCGCGGACAGGCGGACCGGCTCGCCGCCACCTTCCGCCTCGCCGTGGACGGCTACGGCCTGCGCCCGCGCCTCGGCGAGGCCATGGCCGCCGCCCGCCTCGCCGTCATCGGCCTGCCGGTGCCGGGACAGGGCCTGCTGATCTCCCGCCGCTACTACGAGCGGCTCGGCGGCCATCCGCAAGGCCCCAAGGCCGAGCGCCGCCTCGTCGCCCGCATCGGCCGGCGCCACATCCACGTGCTGCGCCCCCGCGTGCTGCTGCCCGAGACGGGCAAGGCGCCCGAGCTTATTCCGGCCTGATCTCACTCCAGAAAGCTGAAGCCCATGGTGCGGGCGTGGTAGTGCAGCCCGCCATCCTGGACGATGAGGAACAGGGCGCGTTCGCCGCCCCCGTTGTGGTGCGAGTGCGGGGCGCCCGGCGGCGTCACCAGCGTCGCCCACTGGCGCCACGGGCAGCGGACACCATCCACCATGGAATGGCAGTCCTCGCCCTGGAGCACGAGGGTGATGGCCGCCGAATTGTGCCGGTGCGCCCGCTGGTGCTCGCCGGGCGGCAGCGTGTTCAAAGAGAGCGTCAGGCTCGGCAGGATGTTGCGCGCGGCCGCCTGCGGCTCCGACGAGAAGATGAGGGCGATGCCCGAGGTCTCGGCGTTCTGCGCATGGTCGTAGATGATGTCCACCTGCCGGGCGATCTCCGCCGCGGGATAATGCACCACCGCCACCGGCCGGCGCGCCTCGTCCGGCGGCAGATCGCCGTTCAGGGCGAGCTGCGGCTCGTTGGACACCACCCACAGCACCAGCTTCTCCGCCCCGGCGATGATGCGCACGGGTGAGCCCGGCAGCAGGAACACGTCGCCCGCCGCCACAGCGAGGCTCTCGCCGAGGCAGTCCACCCGCCCCTCCCCCGCGATCACGTACCAGATGGAGCCGGTGGCCCTGAGGTCCACGGTGAAGCACGCGCCCGCCGCCACCACCGCATAGCGCGCCAACATCAACGGCGTGGTGGCGGGGAAGGCGCACGCCATCGCGTCCGACTGGTCGCAGGGGATGAAGCCGGTGGTCGCCTCGTCCGCCAGCGCGCGGGCCGGCTCGTCGGTGAACAGGCGGCTCGGCACCGGCGGCAGCTTGATGTTGAAGGCATTGCCGGAATTGAAATAGCGCGCCCGCGCCTCGGCCGGGCTCCTCGGCGCTGCGGGGTGCTGGGCCGGCAGATCCGCCATATCGGGCTTCTGGTCGGGCTTCGTGCTGAGGGCGGCGGGCTGGCTCATGATGCGGTCTCCTCGGCAACCAGTTCCCCCAGCACGTCGGCCAGCACCTGCGTGCCGGCGGCGATGTGGGCGGGCTCGGCGAATTCATGCTCGGCGTGGGACACGCCGTCGCGGCAGGGAATGAAGATCATGGCGCTGGGGCACACCTTGGCGAGGTGGCGCGCATCGTGTCCCGCGGCGGAGAGGATGGGCATGGCGGGAATGGCGTGACGTTCGGCCGCCGCCATGATCTTCGCCATCAGCCCGGCGTCGAAGCCGTTGGGCGGCGCATCCACGAGGCGGGTCAGGGCGAGGCCACAGGGCGCCGCCTCCTCCGCGCAGATGGCCTCGAAGCGCGCGCCGAGCAGGTCCAGTGCCGCGCCGTCCGGATGGCGCAGGTCCACCCGGAAGGTGACGCGGGCGGGCACCACGGAGGGGGCGTTGGGCTCCATCACCAGCCGGCCGATGGTGAACATCACCTGATCGTCGTGGCCGCCGACCTCGGGATAGAGCCGGTGCGCCATGCGGGCGAAGGCGGCAAGCGCATCGAGCCGCTCGGCCATGGCCAAAGTGCCGGCATGGCCCGGAGCGCCTTCGATGACGGCTTCCCACGTCTTCTTGCCCTGGATGCCGGTGACGACGCCGACCACCTTGCTCTCAGCCTCCAGCACCGGCCCCTGCTCGATGTGCAGCTCCAGATAGGCGGCGACCGGGAAGCCGAGCGGCCGGCGCGGCAGATCAGGGAACGCGGCATGGAGCGCATCGAGTGCGGTCCCGACGCTCACGCCGTCCGCATCGGTCACGGCGCGGATATCGGCCAGCGCGCGCACGCCGGCGAAGGCTTCCGAGCCCATCATGCCGGGGGCGAAGCGGGAGCCTTCCTCGTTCATCCAGGCGACAACGGTGAGGTCGCGGCGGGGCGTCACGCCCGCGCGCTTCAGCGTCACCACCGCCTCCAGCGCCGCCATCACCCCCGCCGCGCCGTCATATTTGCCGCCGGTGGGCTGGGTGTCGATGTGGCTGCCTGCGAGGATGGGAGCCAATGCCCGGTCGGTGCCGGGCAGGGTGAGGAAGAGGCTGCCGGCATCATCGCACGCCGCCTCCAGCCCCTCCTCCGCGGCCCATGTCAGGATGAGCCGCCACGCCTCGATCTCGCCATCGGTGAGCGCCTGCCGGTCCACCCCGCCCTTCGGCAGCGCGCCGATCTCGGCGAGCCGCATCAGGCGGGACATGAGGCGGTCGGGAGAGATGGCGGGCGTGCTCATCATCGCCTCACGCGGTGCGCATGATCTGGCCGGGAATGGCGCGCGGATCGCGCGGCAGCCATTTGCCGGCTTCCACCTGCGCGATGAACTCGGCGAGCTGGACGTTGAACAGCGCCGGCTCCTCCAGGTTCAGCGTATGGCCGGCCTTGGGGAAGACGCTGAGGCCGCAGGCGGGGATCATCTTCTTGAGATAGATGCCCGGCTGGAGGCAGTGATCGTCCTCATCACCCACCATGACGAGGGTGGGCACCATCATCTTTTTCAGGCCCTCTTCCAGATCCCAGAAGGAAGGCCGGCGCGCCTGCACGCCGCGCATGGTCAGCGCCGCGCCGATGTCCGAATGGGTGGCGAGGCGATCGGCGAATTCGCGCCAGCCGCGCGGGTCCTTCACCTCGAACTGCACGCGGCTCGCGCCCAGCGCGTAGATCTTGGAGAATTCCTTGGCGCCCAGCTTCTCGAAGTTTTCCGCCACCGCGAGGGAGACGCCGCGGAAATACTCCTCATGCTCCTTCTCGCAGCCGTATCCCGCGCCGGCCACGGTGAGGGAGAGCGCGCGCTCGGGCGTGCGCAGGCCGAAATGGACGGTGCAGAAGCCCCCCATGGAGAGGCCGACGATGTGCGCCTTCTCGATGCCCAGCGCATCCAGCACCGCCACCGCATCATCCGCCGCGATGGCTTGAGAATAGGCCTCCACGTCGGTCGGGATGTCGGAGGGGGCATAGCCGCGCGCGGCGTAGGTGATGCAGCGGTGGCGGCGGGCGAAGAACCGCATCTGCGGCTCCCAGCTCATGTGATTTCCGCCGAATTCGTGGATGAAAAGGATGGGCGTGCCCTGCCCCGCCTCCTCCACATGGAGCTTCACGCCGTCCTTGGCGGAGATTTTGTGGGTGGCGGTGAGGTCTTTGTAGGTCATGGCAATGGTCCCTTGAGGGGAAAATGGTCTCAAACCCTGGAAGCCGTCATGCCCCGGCTTGTCCGGAAGTCGGCTGTTGCCGACTTCCGTTTGCAGGGGCGGAACCCGGCAACAGCCGGGTTCCGGGGCATCCACTCCGCCGCTGGTGCGCTGTCCGCGAATCCAAACAAGCCATTCCGTGGATCCCCCGGACAAGCCGGGGGATGACGGTCCTGATAACGCAACCTTAGAACTGCGCCGGCACGTCGTTCAGCGTGCGCGCCTCGGCCACCAGCGCCGGCAGCAGCTCCACGAAGCGGTCGGCCCACTCTTCCGGCACCGAGGTAGAGACTTTGATGAAACGGTCGCCGAAGCGGGCGGTGTGATAGGTGCCCTGGCGGATCATCAGGTCCTTGCGGCGGGCCGCCTCCACCAGCGCCTCGGGGCGGATGCCGGCGGCCTGCGTCTCAATCACCAGGAAGTTGCCGTGGGAGGGATAGACCGGAATGCTGAGCCCCTCGATGGCGAGAGCCGCGTCGTGGATCTTCGCCTTGTTGGCGCGGTCGATGCGGCGCACCGTCTGCATCCATTCCGGCTTCACCTTCAGCCCCGCCTCCGCCGCGCGCTGGGCGAGCACGCTCGCGCCGAGCACGGAGGTGGTGCGGGCCGAGCAGGCGTCGAGCAGGTCCGGCGCGCCCACCAGCGCGCCGATGCGCATGCCGGCAAGACCCAGCCACTTGGAGAAGGAGAGGGAGACCAGCGCGCGATCCGGCGCCGCCAGCAGCGCGGGATAGTGGCCATCGGCGAAATCGCGATAGGTGCAGTCGTGCACCAGCAGCGCGCCGCAGTCCTTGGCGATCTCGCAGAAGGCCTCGATCTCCTCGCGGGTGTAGCGGATGCCGAGGGGATTGTTGGGGTCCACCAGATAGATGATGGCGGTGCGCTCATCCACGTTGGCGCGCAGCGCCTCTGGAGTGAGCTTGTAGTCCACGGCCGGATCGTAGATCGGGATTTCGATCACCTCGGCGCCCATCTGGGCGGCGAACAGGCAGGGCCACTTCCAGGTGGGATCGGTGGTGACGAAGGTGGTGCCGGGCCGGCAGTGGGCGCGGCACACGAGGGCCAGCGCATTCACCCCGCCCTCGGTGATGAGGGCTTCGGCGCCCGGCGTGCCGAGGTCGTCCACGATGGCGGCGCGCAGCGCCTCGAAGCCCAGCGGGGGCGCATAGGCATTGTATTCCTGCGCGCGGATGGAGGCGATCATGGCCTCCTCGACGGCGGGATGGGCGGCGATGTGGTTGGTGTTCTGCCCCATCCACATGAGGCCGGGGGTGGAGAACAGCGTGTCGAAATAGCGGTTGCGCAGCCGGGCGGAGGACATGAAGGCGATTTCCTCGAAGGGGAGGCCGGCGCGCCGTTGCGGCGGCGCCGGCGAACGGGTGCGTCAGATGACCGAGCCGCGGGCCGAGATGCCGCCGTCGATGGTCACGTTGGTGCCGGTGATGTAGCCGGCGCGCGGCGAGGCGAGGAAGGCGACGAGATCGGCCACCTCTTCCGCCGTGGCGGGGCGCTTGCCGGGATACTTGTCGAACAGCTCCTCCCAGCGCTCCTCGGCGCCGAGCATGTCGATGGCCTTGCGCTTCATGATCTTGAGCATGCGGTCGGTGGCGACGGGGCCGGGGTTCACGCCCACCACGCGCACGCCGTCATTCAGGCTCGCGCCGCCGAGCGCCTTGGTGAAGCTCATGAGCGCGGCATTGCCGGTGGAGCCGGCGATATAGCTCGCATCCCAGTTCTCACCGGAATTGCCGATGACGTTGACGATGACGCCATCCTTGCCGCGCATGCGCGAATAGTAGGCGCGCGAGAGGGTGATGTAGCCGAAGACCTTGAGGTCGAAGCCGCGCCGCCAGGCGGCGTCATCCACCACGTCCAGCGAGCCGGCCGGGATGTCGCCGGCATTGTTGACGAGGATGTCCACGTCGCCCACGTCGACCGCCAGCTTCTCCATGGCGTCCGTGGAGCCGAGGTCCACCGGATAGATCGAGACCTTCACGCCGTGGGCGGCCTCGATCTCGGCCTTGGCCTCGGCCAGCGCCTCGCCGTTGCGGGCGGCGAGATGGAGATGGCAGCCCTCGCCTGCGAACACGCGGGCCGTCGCAAGGCCGATGCCCTTGGAGGCGCCGGTGATGAGGGCGGTCTTGTCGGTGAGGTCGAGCTTCAAGTTTGCATCTCCGCTGGGCAGATGGCGCCGATGAGGTCGCCAAATTGGATATACAAACTCTAGCAATTTGCATACCACGAAAATGCAGCGCCCTCACCCGTAGGCGGCGAGGAAGTCCAGGAGATCGTCGCCGAGCAGGTTGACATGGTCGCGCATGGCGCGCTGGGCGGCCTCGTCATCGTGCGCGCGGATGGCGGCGATGACCTCGCCATGTTCTTTCAAAGTCTTGGGAATCCGGCTCGGGCGGTGGGTGACCCGGCGGCGATAGGCGGCCACCTGGTTACGCAGGCGGCGGGTCTGGTCGGCGAGGAAACCGTTGGCGGAGGCCTCGTAGACGGCCTCGTGGAACTCCTGGTTCACATCATAGAAGAGATCGATGTCGCCGGACGCGCTAACCTCCTCCAGTCGCTTGTGAATCGCATCGATACGCCCGAGCTGCGCCGGGCTTGCCCGGCGTGCGGCAAGCCGGGCGCACAGGCCTTCCAGCTCCGCCATCACCTGAAACATCTCCAGCAGGATCTGCGCCGAAATGGTGCGCACCACGGCGCCCTGCCGGCCGCGCAATTCCACCAGATGGCTCGCCGCCAGAAGGCGGAACGCCTCCCGCACGGGGGTGCGGGACACGCGAAACTGCTCGGCAAGCTCCTGTTCGTCCAGCTTGGAGCCGGGCTCCAGCCGGCCGGAGGAAATATCCGCCTCCAGCGCCCGGCGGATGCGGTCGGCCAGGGTCTCGCCCGGCACGCTGGAGCGCCCATTCTGGTCAAGGGGCAGGCAGCTGCTGCCTTCTTGTGCACTCATGATAGCCATTTGCATTCTCAAAATTGCAGTTCAGTATACATCAACGCGTCCGCGGCATCCATTCCGAGGGCTCAGGAAGGCGCTACGTTCCGTTACCTTCACTGGTTGACGCCCGGCGCGCCGTCCATAGAGTGTCCTTGCAAGAAGTGTGGCATGTCGATTGCTAGCAGGGAAGGCATGACCACCGTTCTTTCGCATGCGCCGATGGGCGCTCATTATACAAAGAAGAAAGAGGCAGGCTTGCCGGCTTCCACACACAGGCCCGGCGAGGCTGTCCTCGCCGCCGACGCGGCGGGTGCTTCCGACGCCGCGCAGATTCTCTCCCTTACCGGCGTCACCAAGACGTTCGGGGCCACCCGTGCCCTCGACGGATTTTCGGCGACCATCGAGAAGGGCGAGTTCGTCACCGTGGTCGGCCCCTCCGGCTGCGGGAAGAGCACGCTCTTCAACATCGTCGCCGGGCTCGAGGAGCCGGACCCCGGCTGCGCGCTGCGCTTCGAGGGCAAGAGCGTGATCGCCGCCGACCTCCTCGGCCGCGTCTCATTCATGCCCCAGCGCGACCTGCTGCTGCCGTGGCGCACGGTGATCGACAACGCCATCCTCGCGCTGGAGGTGGAAGGCGCCCCCCGCAGGGAGGCCCGCGCGCTCGCCGAGAAGATGCTGCCCGAGTTCGGCCTCGCCGGCTTCGGCCAGCAGTATCCGCACCAGCTCTCCGGCGGCATGCGCCAGCGCGTGGCGCTGATGCGCACCTTCCTGTTCAAGCGCGACCTGATGCTACTGGACGAGCCGTTCGGCGCGCTCGACGCCCTCACCCGCACCATGATGCAGCGCTGGCTGCTGGATGTCTGGCAGAAGCACCAGCGCACCATCCTGTTCATCACCCACGACGTGGACGAGGCCCTGTTCCTCGGCGACCGCGTGCTGGTGATGAGTGCGCGGCCCGGCAAGGTGAAGCTCACGCAGAAGGTGGACCTGCCGCGCCCCCGCCCGGCCGAGATTGTCATCTCCCCCGAATTCATCCGCCTCAAGCGCACGCTGCTGGAGGCGATCGAGGAGGAAGCCATGAAGTCCTTCACCGCGGAGGGCAAGTGATGGCCGCTCAAGTGATGGCCGCTCTTGCTGAAAAGCCGGCCGCCATGGACGCCTCCGAGTGGGAGGCCCGCGTCGCCCTTGCCGCCTGCTACCGCATGGTGGCGAAGCTCGGCATGGATGATCTCATCTACAACCACATCTCCCTGCGCGTACCCGGGCATGAGGAACAGTTTCTCCTCAACCCCTACGGCCTGCTGTTCGACGAGATCACCGCATCGAGCCTGGTGAAGATCGACATCGACGGCCGCAAGATCGACAACACGCCCTACGAGATCAATCTCGCCGCCTTCGTCATCCATGCGGCGATCCACAAGACCGGCTCGGACGCCGCCTGCGTACTGCACACCCATTCGGATGCGAGCGTCGCCGTCTCGGGACAGGAAGACGGGCTGCTGCCGCTCTCCCAGTTCGCCATGCGCTTCTACAACCGGCAGGCCTTCCACGATTACGAGGGTGTCGCCATCGACATGGACGAGCAGGCCCGCCTCGTCGCGGACCTCGGCCCGCACAAGGTGATGCTCATGCGCAACCACGGCATCCTCACCGTGGGCCGCACGCCGGGCGAAGCCTTCATGCTGCTCTATTATTTCGAGCGCGCCGCGCGCATCCAGCTCGCCATGCAGGCGGCCTGCGCCTCCGGCGTGAAGCTGGTGATGCCGCCCCACGAGGTGTGCGAGAAGGCCGCCCGCCAGTTCTGGGAGATGCAGGGCGACATCCTCGTTCCCGGCGAGCGCGAATGGCCCGCGCTCATGCGCCAGCTCGACCGCGCCGATCCCAGCTACCGGAGCTGAGCGGCATGGCCAAGAGCACCGGGTCGCTCCCGGCCTTCCTTCTCCGAACCGGCGTCATGCCCCGGCTCGTCCGGGGCATCCACCCCGCCGTTTGGCGGGTGACGCAATCCCGAGAGCAAGCCCGGCCGTTCCGTGGATCCCCCGGACAAGCCGGGGGATGACGGCGGGATGGAACCAATCCGCCACGACCAGCCCTGAACGCCAGAAACACAACACCAAGAACACCCTCTTCCAGCGGAGACCACCTGATGATCCCTCGCCGAACTTTCCTCTCCACCCTCGCGGCCGGCGCCGCGCTTCTCTCCACCGCCATGGGCGCCACGTTCCTCTCGGCGCTCCCCGCGCGCGCGGCTGATCCGGTGCCCGTCACCCTGCGCCTCAAGTGGCTGCCGCAGGCCCAGTTCGCCGGCTTCTACGTCGCCGTGGCCAAGGGCTATTACAAGGCCGAGGGCCTTGACCTCACCATCAATCCGGGCGGCCCGAACATCCTGGCGGAAAACCTCGTCGCCACCGGCGCCGACACCTTCGGCCTCTCGGGCGGCCTCGACAGCGTGTTCGCCGCCCGCGACAAGGGCCTGCCGGTGGTGTGCGTCGGCATCTCCCACCAGATGACGCCCTTCGTCTTCGTGGCGCGCGCGGACGGCCCCATCAAGACGCTCCAGGACTTCAAGGGCAAGAAGGTCACCACCTGGTTCACCGGCGCCAACCATGTGCTGAAGGCGATGCTGACCAAGAACGGCATCGACCCCGCGCTGGTGGACATCCAGCCCCAGCAGGTGAGCGTGACGCCCTTCGTGGACGGGCAGGTCGATGTCATCACCGCCACGCGCTACAACGAATACTACACGATCAAGACCCGCATGGGCGAAGAGAAGCTCCGCACCTTCGTGGCGGAAGATTCCGGCATCACCTTCCCGCGTGACACGCTGATCGTCTCGGAGACCACCGCCAAGGAGAAGCCGGAGCTGGTGAAGGCCTTCCTGCGCGCCTCCATCAAGGGCTGGAAGGATGCCTTCTCCGATCCCAAGGGCGCGGTGGACACCATCATGAAGGCCGCCCCCACGCTGGACCGGGCCCATCAGGAATTCCAGCTCACCGAGGCCGCCAAGCTGATGACGGCCGGCACGGTGAAGGAGAACGGCCTGTTCTGGATCGACATGGACGCGGTGAAGATCACCCAGCAGCTCTTCCTCGATGCCAAGGTCATCTCCAAGCCCGTCGACCTCGACGCCACCTTCAACCGCTCCTTCCTCGAAGCCATCCCGGTGGCGGACCGCCGTCCGTGAGCGCGGCAACCCTCCAGTCCCCGGCCGCTCGGCCGGGGACCTCCCCGCTCCTCACGGCGCTCTTCCGCGCCGTGCGCGGGCTCGCCATCCTCCTCGCCGTGCTGGCGGCGGTGGAAGGGCTCGTCATCGTCCTCAACGTGAAGCCCTGGTACGTGCCGCGGCCGACTTTGGTGCTGAATGCCATCCTCGCGACGCCCGAGCCCTATGTGCAGGGCTTCCTGCGCACCCTCACCGAGACGCTGATGGGATTTACGTCCGGCGCGGTCTTCGGCGTGGGCATCGCCATCGTCTTCTTCCGCGCGCGGGTGCTGCGCGAACTCATCTTCCCGGTGTTCGTGGTCTCGCAGACCATCCCGGTCATCGCCTTCGGCGCGCTGGTGGTGCTGTGGTTCGGCAACACGCTCATCGCCAAGGCCGCCATCTCCTTCTACCTCACCTTCTTCCCGGTGACGGTGAACGCCTTGCTGGGCCTCGAAAGCGTGGACCCGCGCCAGGAGGCGCTGATGCGCTCCTTCGGCGCCAGCCGCTTCCAGCTCCTCACCCGGCTGCAACTGCCGGCGGCGCTGCCGCAGATCTTCGTGGCGCTGCGCCTCGCCTCGGCCCTCTCGCTGGTGGGCGCCATCGTCGGCGAATGGTTCGGCGACACCGTGGGCCTCGGCGTGCTGCTGCTGCAGGGCATGTACAACGAGAACGTCGTCGCCATCTGGGCCGCCATCGCCATGTGCGCACTGCTGGGCACCGGCTTCTATGCCGTGGTCGCGGCGGCCGAGCGCGCCCTCGTGTTCTGGGGAGCCGAGCAATGAGCGCGACCCAATCCTCACGCGCGATCCAGCGCGGCGCCCTCGGCATGGTGCTGCTGGTCGTCGCCTGGGAAGGCATCGCCCGCGGCTTCAACCTGCCGGCCTATACGCTGCCCTCGGTCAGCGCGATCCTCGGCAGCATCTTCGATCACCGCGCGACGCTGTTCCTCGCGGGCGCCTACACCCTCGTCGAGGCGTTTTCCGGGTATGTCATCGGCGCGCTCATCGGCATCGCGCTGGCGGTGGTCATCACCCTCATCCCGATGACGCGCAACGCCATCGTGCCGGTGGCCACCTCCATCAATTCGGTGCCGGTGGTGGCGTGGTCGCCGCTGATCCTGTTGTGGTTCGGCATCGGCATGCCGTCGAAGGTGGTGATGGTGGCGCTCGCCGTCTCCTTCACCGTCTTCCTCTCGGCGCTGGCCGGCCTCGACCGGGTGGACCGGCGCTCGGTGGACCTCATGCGCTCGTTCGGCGCCGGGCGGCTTTCCATCCTGTTCCGCCTGCGCCTTCCCACCGCGCTGCCGCTGATCGCGGCGGGACTGCGCGTCTCCACCGTGCGCGCGGTCATCGTCGCCATCGTCACCGAAATGCTTGGCGCCTACGACGGGCTCGGCTGGGTGATCTACCAGGCAGTGCTGCAGGTGGATTTCGTGAAGGTCTGGTCGGCCATCTTCATCGCCTCGGCCGCAAGCCTCGCCTTCTTCGGCCTCGTCGGCCTCGCCGAGCGGCGGCTGGTGTTCTGGAAGTAGAGAAAATGACCCGCAAGATGCATTTCGGCCTGTTCCTGCTCGGAACGGGGAGCCACATCGCCGGCTGGCGCGTACCGGGCGCCGTCGATACGTTCGAGGACATCGAAGCGGTGCGGCGCATCGCGGCCACCGCCGAGCGCGGGCTGTTCGACCTCATCTTCATGGGCGACAACCTCAACGCCGACCCGACCGCGCACCCCTCCTACACCGCTCGCCTCGAACCGCTGACGCTACTCGCGGCCATCGCGGGAGCGACGAAGCACATCGGCCTCGGCGGCACGGTCTCCACCACCTATTCCGACCCCTACACGGTGGCCCGCGCCTTCGCCTCGCTGGACCACATCTCCGGCGGGCGCGCGGTGTGGAACGCGGTGACCACCGCCGCCCCGGCCGCCGCCGCGAACTTCGGCACGATCCACCCCGACCATTCCAGGCGCTACGAGATCGCCGGCGAGTTCCTCGACGTGGTGAAGGGCCTGTGGGACTGCTGGGCGGACGACGCCATCGTCGCCAACCGGGAGACCGGCCTCTACATCGACCCCACCAAGGTGAAGGCGCTGGACCACGAGGGCGAATTCTTCAAGGTGAAGGGACCGCTGAACATCTCGCGGGCGCCGCAGGGCCACCCCATCATCTCGCAGGCCGGCGGCTCGGAACCGGGCCAGCAGCTCGCCGCGCGCACGGCGGACATCGTGTTCGCCGTGGTGCAGGACATGGCGGAGGCGCAGGCGGGATACAAGTCGCTGAAGGATCGCCTGCCGGCCCTCGGCCGCAAGCCGGAGGACGTCTGCGTGCTGCCCGGCGTGATGCCGGTGGTGGGCCGCACCGCGCAGGAGGCGCGCGAGAAGCTGGCCGAGCTGATGCGCTTCGTGGATGCGAAGAATGCGCTGGGCATGCTCTCCGAGCGGTTCGGCACGGACATGAGCGCCTACGACCTCGACGGCCCCATCCCGGACCTGCCCGAGGCGGACACCTACAAGTCCTTCACCGGCGTGATGCTGGCCAAGGCCAAGCGCGAGGGCGGCACGCTCCGCGACGTCTACAACATGGTCGCCGCCGCCCGTGGCCACTGGGTGCTGGTGGGCTCGGCGGAAGAAGTGGCCGACACGCTCCAGCTCTGGTTCGAGAGCGGGGCGGCGGACGGCTTCAACGTGATGCCCCCCTATTTCCCCGGCGCGTTCGACGATTTCGTCGATCTGGTCATCCCCATCCTCCAGCAGCGCGGCCTGTTCCGCACGGAATACGAGGGGCCGACGCTGCGGCACCTTCTGGGGCTGGAGCGGCCGGCCAATCCGAACTTCTGAGTTCGGCGCGGATCGGGTCTTCCTTTCGCCGCGGGGATGGGCGAAACAGGTCTGTCGCCGCGCCGCAGGGGTCGCCCATGTCGTCCGTTTTTCCCCGCACGCTTCTCCACTGGCTCCAGCCGGGCGGGCCGGTGCTGAAGGTGCTGGCCGCCACCTGCTGCATCGTCATCACCGTGCTGTCGCTGCTGCCCGGAACCGAGCGGCCGCACACCGGCTATTCCGGCAATATCGAGCACGTCGCCGCCTATATCGGCACGGCCGGCTTCGTCGCGCTGGCGCTGCTGCGATGGCGCGTGGCGACGATCGTCCTCGCC
>JAEWBL010000640.1 GCA_023391175.1 Pseudomonadota bacterium | reverse complement strand
ACGGTGCATTGAGCGGCCATGGACGGGTTCGCGGGCGAGATCATCGAGATTTCCGGCATCGTGCAGGGTGTGGGCTTCCGGCCCTTCGTCTATCGGCTCGCCTTGCGCCTGTGCCTCGACGGGACGGTGTCCAATGCCGGCGGCCGGGTGCTGATCCATGCGGGCGGGCCGCGCGCGGCCCGCGCCGCCGTCGCCGCCGCGCTCCTCGCGGAGGCGCCGCCGCTGGCGCGCATCGAGCGGGTTGAGCGCAAGCCGGCCGCCTTGCCGCAGCCCGGCTTCCGCATCATCGAAAGCGGGGCCGGCACGGTCTCCATCGGCGTGGTGCCTGACGTGGCGACCTGCCCTGCGTGCCTTGCCGAGATCGCCGATCCCGCCGCCCGTCGGCACCGCTACGCCTTCACCAATTGCACGGACTGCGGCCCGCGCTTTTCCATCGTCGCCGGCCTGCCCTACGACCGGCCGGCGACCACCATGGCCGGCTTTGCCATGTGCCCCGCCTGCCGCTCGGAATACGAGAACCCGGCCGACCGGCGCTTCCACGCCCAGCCCATCGCCTGCCCCGCCTGCGGACCGCGCCTGTGGCTGGAGCGGGAGGGGGCGGAGATGGTGTCGTCGGACCCCATCCGCGACGGGGCCGAACTTCTGCGCGCGGCCCATATCCTCGCGATCAAAGGTATCGGCGGCTTCCACATCGCCTGTGACGCCACCAACCCCGAGGCCGTCGCCACACTGCGCGCCCGCAAGCACCGCCCCACCAAACCGCTGGCGGTGATGGCGGACCTTGCCACAGCACACCGCCTTTGCGTCATCTCGCCGGAAGAGGAAGCGGTCCTGCTCGCCCCCGCCGCGCCCATCCTTCTTCTGCCGATGCGACCGGATGCGGACCTCGCCCCCGGGATTGCGCCGGGCCAGAGCCACCTCGGCCTGATGCTGCCCTATACGCCGCTGCATCATCTGCTGATCGCGGCGGCCGGGTGCCCACTGGTGATGACCTCCGGCAATCGCTCCAGCGAGCCGCAGATCTTCCGGGACGAGGAAGCCCGATCCGGCCTCGCCGGCATCGTGGACGCCTTCCTCATGCACGACCGCCCCATCGCCCGCCGGCTGGATGACAGCGTGGCGCGCTTCGCCGCGGGCAAGCTCCGGGTGATGCGGCGCGGGCGCGGACTTGCGCCGCTGCCGCTCGCTTTGCCGGAGGATTTCACCGACGCCCCGCCGGTGCTCGCCATGGGCGGCGAACTGAAAAGCGCGCTCTGCCTCACCCACGGCGCCCGCGCCCTCCTCTCCCATCATCTCGGCGACCTCGACGAGCCGGCCACGGGCGACGCCTTCGAGACGGCGCTGGCCGATTATTCCGCCCTCTTCGCCCATGTGCCGCAGGTGATCGCGGCCGACCTCCACCCGGATTATCGCGCCAGTCGCCTCGCCGCCGCCCTCGCCGAAGCGCGCGGGCTGAACCTTGAAACGGTGCAGCACCATCACGCCCACATCGCCGCCGCCATGGCCGAGAATGGCTGGCGGCGGGCGGACGGCAAGGTGGTGGGCATCGCCCTCGACGGGCTGGGGCTGGGCGAGGACGGCACCGTTTGGGGCGCCGAGGTGCTGCTCTGCGACTATCGCGAGAGCCGCCGCATCGCCCGTCTCTCCCCCATCTCCCTCGCCGGAGGGGATGCGGCGAGCCGCGAGCCGTGGCGCGTGCTGCTCGCGCATCTCGACCGGGCGCTCGGCCGGGCAGCGGTGGACGAAGATGCGCGCCTCGCCACGCTGTTCGCCGGCAAGCCGGTGTCCACGCTGCGCGCAATGATGGACAAGGGCCTCAATGCCCCCCGCGCCTCCTCTGCCGGCCGGCTGTTCGATGCGGCCGCCGCCCTCCTCGGGCTCGCGCCCGACCGGCTCTCCCACGAAGGAGAGGCGGCCATGGCGCTGGAGGCCATCGCGGCGGGGGAGGCTGCGCCCTATGCCTTCGCCATCGCGGAGCGGGACGGGCTCACCGAGATCGATCCCGCCCCGCTCTGGCGCGCCCTTGTGTCGGATCGCGCCGCTGCCCGGCCGCTCCCGGACATGGCCGCCGCCTTCCATTCCGGGCTGGCGGAAGCGTTCGTCACCGTCGCCGCACGGGCGGCGGTCGAGGCCGGCACCCCGGCCGTCGCGCTTTCCGGCGGCGTGTTCCAGAATGCCCGGCTGCGGGCGGAGACCGCCGCCCGGCTCCGCGTGCGTGGCCTCACCCCCCTCATCCCTTCACAGGTACCGGCCAACGACGGCGGCCTCGCCTTCGGTCAGGCGGTGGTCGCGGCGGCGCGACACATGGAGTAAAGCAACTTGGCGTAAAGCCATGCAGGGGGAGCCGTTCCCGTCCGGCGCGGGCGGGACTATGGTGGGGCCATGACCACGCCCCATCGTCCGCATCCGCACAGCCGCCCCGAAGGCCGCGCCGCGGGTGCCGTGAAAACCTTCCTCCTTGCCGGCTCCACCCTGCCCGCCCCCGGCCTCGCGCCGGGCCTGCATGTGGTGGCGACCCCCATCGGAAACCTCGCCGACGTGACGGTGCGCGCGCTGGAGACGCTGGCGGCGGCCGATGTGATCGCCTGCGAGGACACCCGCATCTCCCGCCGGCTGCTCGACCGCTACGGCATCCAGACCCACCTCGTCGCCTATCACGACCACAACGGCGCCAGCGCCCGGCCGAAGCTGCTCGCCCGCCTCGCCGCCGGGGAGCGGGTGGCGCTCATCTCGGATGCCGGCACTCCGCTGGTGTCGGACCCCGGCTTCAAGCTGGTGGTGGAGGCGGCGGAACTGGGCTTCCCCGTGCATCCCGTGCCCGGCGCCTCGGCACTGCTCGCGGCGCTGGTGGCGGCGGGCCTGCCCACCGACTGCTTCCTGTTCGACGGCTTTTTGCCGCCCAAGTCCGGCCAGCGGCGCAACCGCATCGCCGCGCTCGCCGCCGTGCCGGGCACGCTCGTGTTCTACGAGACCGGCCCACGCC
>JAEWBL010000634.1 GCA_023391175.1 Pseudomonadota bacterium | reverse complement strand
GTTCGGCACCGGGCTCGACGTCCTCTACCCCTCCGAGAACCGGCGACTGTTCGCGCGGATCCTCGAGGCCGGGGGCGCGCACGTCTCGCAGTTCCGGGACGACCAGGCAGGCGCGCAGTGGACTTTTCCCGAGCGAAATCGCGTCGTCAGCGGGATGTCGCGCGCGGTCGTGGTTGTTCAGGCTCAGAGCGGGAGCGGCGCGCTCATCACCGCCGACCACGCCTTCGCCCAGGGGCGCAAGGTGATGGCCGTCCCCGGCGACGTACGAAGCGCACTCTCCGCCGGCCCGCACGCGCTGCTTAGGCGCGGCGCGGTGCTGGTCGAGAGCGCGCAGGACGTCCTGGCGGGGGTGGGCCTCTCGGGTCAGCTGACGCTCGAGATGCCCGCCGAGCCCAGCCTCGAGGGCCCGGAGGCAGCACTGTACGCGGCCCTGGCGCGCGTACCGCAGCACGCCGACGACCTGGCGCGCCTGGCGGGTATTTCGGTCGGGCCAGCCCTCGCCGGGCTGCTCGCTCTGGAGGTCCGAGGGTTGTGCGAACAGCGCCCGGGCCACTACTTTGCGCGCCGCACATAGATCAAGGAAGAGCACGCGAGAATGGCAGTGACCCCGAAGAGTGATGGCGACAAGGCGGCGACGACCCGCAAGGCGAAGGCTCCCGCTGCGAAGGCTCCCGCCAGGAAGGCGGCGGGCTCCGGCCCGGCGCTGGTGGTCGTGGAGTCTCCCGCCAAGGCCAAGACCATCAAGAAGTACCTGGGCCGCAAGTACGACGTGAAGGCGTCGGTCGGGCACGTGAAGGACCTGCCCACCTCGAAGCTGGGCGTCGACATCGAGAAGGGCTTCGCGCCCGACTACGTCCCGATCAAGGGCAAGGCCAAGGTCCTCTCCGAGATCAAGCGTGCGGCTCGGAACGCCGAGCACGTCTTCCTCGCGACCGACCCCGATCGCGAGGGCGAGGCCATCGCCTGGCACATCGCGGAGGAGCTCGGCGTCGAGGGCGGCGACAGCCGCGTCCGCCGCGTGCTCTTCAACGAGATCACCAAGAACGCCATCCAGAAGGCGATCGCCCAGCCGCAGGACCTCGACCGCAAGAAGTTCGACTCGCAGCAGGCGCGGCGCATCCTCGATCGGCTCGTCGGCTACCAGATCAGCCCCATCCTCTGGAAGAAGGTCCGGCGCGGGCTGTCCGCCGGACGGGTCCAGTCGGTGGCGGTGCGCCTGGTCGTCGAGCGCGAGCGCGAGATCCAGGCGTTCAAGCCGGAGGAGTACTGGACCATCGAGGCGGACCTCGCCGCGCAGCTGCCGCCGGAGTTCACGGCGAAGCTGGCCAAGGTGGACGGGCAGAAGGCCGACCTGAAGGACGAGGCGACGACGCGCGCCCTCGTCGCCGAGATCGAGAAGGCGCCGTTCACGGTGGCCTCGGTCGAGCGCAAGGAGCGGCGACGCAACGCTCCGCCGCCCTTCACGACCGCCAAGCTGCAGCAGGAGGCGGCGAACCGGCTCGGCTTCAGCGCCAAGAAGACGATGACCCTCGCGCAGCGGCTGTACGAGGGCGTCGAGCTGGGCGAGGAGGGCGCGATCGGCCTCATCACGTACATGCGCACCGACTCGGTGCGCCTGTCGAACGAGGCCATCGACGCCGTCCGCGCGCACATCGCGCAGCAGTACGGCAAGGACCACCTCCCCGAGCAGCCCAACTTCTACAAGACGAAGCAGAAGGCGGCGCAGGAGGCGCACGAGGCCGTGAGGCCGACGTCCCTCGAGTGGACGCCGGAGCGCGCCGCCCCGTTCTTCGACGAGATGGGCGAGCGCGACATGCTCCGCCTGTACGAGCTCATCTGGAACCGCTTCGTGGCGTGCCAGATGAACCCGGCCGTCTACGACCAGACGACGGCCGACATCTCCGCGGGCCGCACCACGTTCCGCGCGGTCGGCTCGATCCTGAAGTTCCCGGGCTACCTCGCCGTGTACGGCGCGAAGCCTCCCGAGGAGGAGGCCGGGGCGCAGGAAGAGGAGAAGGGCGACGACGCCGGCGAGCGGAACGGGGAGAAGAAGAACCAGGAGCGCCTGCTGCCGCCGCTGGAGCGCGGGATGGCGCTCACGCTGAAGAAGCTCGACCCCGAGCAGCACTTCACGCAGCCGCCGCCGCGGTTCAACGAGTCGTCCCTCATCAAGGAGCTCGAGGAGCGCGGCATCGGCCGCCCGT
Source organism: Pseudomonadota bacterium (assembly GCA_023391175.1). GTDB lineage: Bacteria > Pseudomonadota > Alphaproteobacteria > Rhizobiales > Xanthobacteraceae > Xanthobacter. The sequence continues at coordinate 372 of JAEWBL010000634.1, read as the reverse complement.
CGACCTACGCGGCGATCCTCTCGACGATCCAGGAGAAGACCTACGTCGAGAAGGTGGAGCGCAACTTCAAGCCCACCGCGCTCGGCTTCGTGGTCACCGACGAGCTGGTGCGCGCCTTCCCGCGCGAGATGGACGTCGCGTTCACCGCCGGGATGGAGGAGAAGCTCGACGAGATCGAGGAGGGGAACGCCGGCTGGCAGGCGGTGCTCGGCGACTTCTACCGCGACTTCAAGGAGGACCTCGCCAAGGCGGAGGTCCAGATGCGCGACGTGAAGCGGCAGGAGACGCCGACCGAGCTCGCGTGCGAGAAGTGCGGCAAGCCGATGATCATCAAGTGGGGCCGCATGGGCGAGTTCCTCGCCTGCTCCGGTT
>JAEWBL010000590.1 GCA_023391175.1 Pseudomonadota bacterium | reverse complement strand
GGCTTGAGGCTCCCACGCCCGGCGGACTGTTCGCCGGACAAGCGACGGCTAAGCCGGAGCGCTGATTCGGGGGCCAGCGCAAGAGTTCCGCGCAGCGGGCAGTACCTAGGTATCGCACCTCAGGAAGCGCCTGCGGCGGTCTTTTGCGCTGGGCTCCGGCTCGCATTCCGCTAACGCTCCATGCGTCCGGCGCACGAGGCCTGCCCTCACACCCCCGGCGAAACCAGCGGCGGCAGGCCGCCCTTGGCTCCAGTGATCTCCACCCGTTCGTCAGCGACCTTCAGGCGGCCGGCGGCCAGCAGTTCCAGCCCCTTGGGATAGATCACGTGCTCCTGCGCCAGCACGCGGGCGGCGAGCACGTCGGGGGTGTCATCGGCCTCCACGCCCACGGCGGCCTGGAGAATGATCGGCCCCTCGTCCATCTCGGCGCGCACGAAATGGACCGTGCAGCCGTGCAGGCGCACGCCGGCCTCCAGCGCCCGCTCATGGGTGTGGAGGCCCTTGAAGCTCGGCAGCAGCGAGGGGTGGACGTTGATCATCCGGTTGCGCCAGCGCTCCACCAGCCAGGGGGTGAGGAGGCGCATGAAGCCGGCGAGGCAGACGATCTCGATGCCCTCGGCCTTGAGGTACGCGTCGAGCGCAGCATCGAAGGCGAGGCGGTCGCTATAGCCCTTGTGCGAGAGCACGAGGGTCGGCACGCCATGATCCTTGGCGAAGTCGAGGCCGGCGGCATCCTCCCGGTTGGAGAGGACCAGCGCGATCTCCGCCGGGAAGTCGGGCGCCTCGGCGGCCTTCACCAGCGCCGCCATGTTGGAGCCGCGGCCGGAGATGAGGATCGCGGTGCGTTTCGGCGCCGCCTCGCTCATGACGCGAACCCGAAGTCGGCGGCCCCGTCATAGACCACATGGGCCGCGCCGGTGCCGGGCTCGATGACGCCGAGGCGGATGACCGTCTCGCCCGCGGCGGCGAAGGCGTCGGCCACCTCTTCCTCGCGTTCCACCGGCACCACCACGGCCATGCCGACGCCGCAGTTGAAGGCGCGCAGCATCTCCTCCGGCGCCACGGCGCCGACGCTGGCGAGCCAGCGGAAGACCGGGGGGACGATGAGGTTGGAGAGGTCGATGCGGGCAATGGTGCCCGCCGGCAGCACGCGCGGCAGGTTCTCGGTGATGCCGCCGCCGGTGACATGCGCGAGGGCCTTCACCGCGCCGGTCGCGCGGATGACGGACAGCACGCTCTTCACATAGAGCCGGGTGGGCGTGAGAAGCGCGGTGCCGAGGTTCTTGCCCTTGTGGAAGGGCGCGTCGTCGGTCCAGGCGAGGCCGGAGCGCTCGACGATGCGGCGCACCAGCGAATAGCCGTTGGAATGCACGCCATCCGAGGCGAGGCCGAGGATCACGTCGCCCGGCCCCACGTCCTTCTTCGGCAGCAACTCCGCGCGCTCGACGGCGCCGAGGGAGAAGCCGGCGAGGTCATAGTCACCGTCGCGGTACATGCCCGGCATCTCGGCCGTCTCGCCGCCGATGAGGGCGCAGCCGGCGGCCTTGCAGGCCCGCGCGATGCCCGCGACGATATGGGCGCCCACCTCCGGCGCGAGGCGGCCGGTGGCGAAATAATCGAGGAACAGCAGCGGCTCGGCACCCTGAACGACCAGATCGTTGACGCACATGGCTACGAGGTCGATGCCGATGGTGTCATGGACGCCGGTATCGATGGCGATCTTGAGCTTGGTGCCCACGCCGTCGGTGGTGGCGATGAGGAGGGGATCGGCAAATCCCGCCGCCTTCAGGTCGAACACGCCGCCGAAGCCGCCGATGTCCGCGTCGGCCCCCGGCCGGGCGGTGGCCTTCACCAGCGGCTTGATGAGATCGACGAGCCGGTTGCCCGCATCGATGTCCACGCCCGCGTCGCGGTAGGAAAGTCCGTCCTGAGCCATAGGATCCCCGTCTTTGCGCGGGGCTTAGCCGCGAACGCGGGTCAAAGCAAGGCAGAGTGCCGTTCTTCGCCGTCTTGCACAGCGGGGCGGCAGGCCCGCACCATGGCGGCGACCTGCTCCACATCGTCCCGGAACGGCAGGGTCCGCCGCCAGACGAGGCCGATGGTCCGCGACGGCGCCGGATCGGGAAAGCGCAGCAGGCGCACGCGGGGGATGTGCCCGCCCTCGGAGGCGACGAACATCTGCGGCAGCAGCGTCACCCCCTGCCCGTTGGCGACGAGCTGGGCCAGCGTCGACAGGCTGGAGGCGCCGAAACGGCGCAGCTGGCGTGCATCCACCTTGCGGCAGACGTTGAGCGCCTGATCGCGGAAGCAATGGCCGTCCTCCAGCAGCAGGAGATCGGCGGCGAGGATGTCCTCGGCGGCGGCGGTCTCGCCCCGAAAGTCCAGCGCGCCTTCGGGAACGGCCAGCAGGAACGGGTCCTCGAACAGCGCCTTTGCCTCCAGCGCCGGGTGATCCACCGGCAGGGAGAGGATGACGAGGTCGAGATCGCCATGGGCGAGGTCGTTCACCAGTTGCTCGGTCTGGCTTTCGCGCAGCGCGATCTCGACGCCCGGCCAGCGGGCCGCCATCTCCGGCAGCAGGCGGGGCAGGAGATAGGGCGCGATGGAGGGGATGACGCCGAGCCGCATCCGCCCTTCCAGCAACCGCCCGCGATCGCGGATGGTGCGTTCCATGTCGGCGAGGGCGGCGAGCACGCCGCGGGCGCGGGACGCCGCCTCCTCGCCCACCGGCGTCAGCCGCACGCCACTCCGCCCCCGCTCCACGAGGCGGACGCCGAGGGCTTCCTCCATCTCGCGGATCTGCATGGAGAGAGCCGGCTGGGTGACGGCACATTCCTCCGCCGCGCGGCCGAAATGGCGGTGGCGGGCGAGGGCGTCGAAGTAGCGGAGCTGACGGGTGGAGAGCACTCGATAAGATTACCTTATCAAAAACTCAATGCAATCTGATTTGTCCTTATTCCAACTCACGGCCATGCTGCGCCCCGGTTGATCCGCAGCCGTCACGGCGCGAAACCAAGCAGGGAGCCCTTCATGACGCGACCCACCCTCACCACCACGGCCGGAAACCCGATTTCCGACAACCAGAATTCGCGCCCCGCCGGGCCGCGCGGCCCGGTGCTGATGCAGGACTATCAGCTCATCGAGAAGCTCGCCCACCAGAACCGCGAGCGCATTCCCGAGCGCGTGGTGCACGCCAAGGGCTGGGGCGCCCACGGCCCCCTCACCATCACCGGCGACATCTCGAAATACACCAAGGCCAAGGCGCTCCAGCCCGGCGCCCAGACGCCGATGATCGCCCGCTTCTCCACGGTGGCCGGCGAACTGGGCGCGGCGGATGCCGAGCGCGACGTGCGCGGTTTCGCGCTCAAGTTCTATACGCCCGAGGGCAATTGGGACCTCGTGGGCAACAACACGCCCGTGTTCTTCGTCCGCGACCCCTACAAGTTCCCGGACTTCATCCACACCCAGAAGCGCCACCCCAAGACCAACCTGCGTTCGCCCACCGCCATGTGGGACTTCTGGTCCCTCTCGCCGGAGAGCCTGCACCAGGTGACGATCCTGTTCTCCGACCGCGGCCTGCCCGTGGGCGTGCGGAACATGAACGGCTACGGCTCGCACACCTATTCCTTCATCAACGAGGCGGGCGAGCGCTTCTGGGTGAAGTTCCACTTCAAGACCCTGCAGGGCCACAAGCACTGGACCAACGGCGAGGCCACCGAGGTGGTCGGCCGCACCCGCGAATCCACGCAGGAGGATTTGTTCACCGCCATCGAGCGCGGCGAATTCCCCAAGTGGAAGGTGCAGGTGCAGGTGATGCCGGAGCTGGATGCGGAGAAGACCTCCTACAATCCCTTCGACCTCACCAAGGTGTGGCCGCATGGCGAGTATCCGCCCATCGACATCGGCGTCATGGAGCTGAACCGCAATCCGGAGAACTATTTCAACGAGATCGAGCAGGCGGCCTTCTCGCCGTCCAACATCGTGCCCGGCATCTCCTTCTCGCCGGACAAGATGCTGCAGGCCCGCATCTTCTCCTACGCGGACGCGCACCGCTATCGCCTCGGAACGCATTACGAGCACCTGCCGGTGAATGCCGCCAAGTGCCCGGTGCACCACTATCACAAGGACGGCGCCATGCGGTTCTTCCCGCAGATGACCGGGAATACCGACGCCTATTACGAGCCCAACTCGTTCAACGGCGCCGCCGAGGATGCCAAGTATGCCGAGCCGCCGCTGAAGATCTCGGGCGACGCCGAGCGCTACAGCCACCGCATCGGCAATGACGACTTTTCCCAGCCGCGCGCGCTGTTCGAGCTGTTCGACGCCGGCCAGCGCCAGCGGCTCTTCAGCAACCTCGCGGCGGCCATGTATGGCATCCCGCAGGAGATCGCCGACCGGCAGATCACCCTCTTCACCAAGGTCCACCCCGAGTATGGGGCGGGCGTGAAGGCGGCGCTGGAGCAGGAGACCCGCGCCAAGGCGGCGGAGACGGCGCAGCAGCAGAAGAACCCGGCGGGTCCTGTCGCCGCCGAGTGACGTGATCCCGGAGCGGGGG
>JAEWBL010000277.1 GCA_023391175.1 Pseudomonadota bacterium | reverse complement strand
GGCGCGCGGAGATCGAGGTGCTGATGCCAGCAGGTCCGAGGATCGCCTTCTCCGGCGGTGACACGGCCGATCACAAGCTCATCTGGGCGAAGCTCGACCAGGTGCACGCCAAGCACCCCGATATGGTGCTGCTGCACGGTGGCTCGTCGAAGGGGGCCGAGAGGATCGCCGCCTGCTGGGCCGATGCCCGCAAGGTGCCGCAGGTCGCCTTCAAGCCGGACTGGGCGCGGCACGCCAAGGCTGCCCCCTTCAAGCGCAACGACCAGATGCTCTCGGTCATGCCCATCGGGGTCATCATCTTCCCCGGCACGGGCATCCAGGACAATCTCGCCGACAAGGCCCGCAAGCTCGGCATTCCGGTCTATCGGTTCGGGTCGGGCGGCGCATGAGCGCTGCCGTTCCCCATCTCCGGAATCTGATTTCACGGGGCCTTATCGCTTTTCACGGGAATGAGGTTCTCGGCATCGATTTTCAGCGGACTGGCGAGCAGGACCAGCGCTCATCAGGCGTCGAGCTGAACGAAATCTCCTGAGCCAGCGCATGCGAAGAGACGGCCACACCTGCCGATCTTCAAGCAACGGTCCACCCCCGCTTTCCTGCGCTGATCCTTAGGTGCCGGCCGAGGGCCTGGTGCCATCAACCCGCAAGGGGTCGGCTACGCACAGCGTGCCGCCGCTCCCGCTTCGCGATCGCGGTGATTGCAGCCCACGGCCGGACCCGTCGGGCGCCTGTCAGCGGGGGATGGTCCTCCGCTTCGAGCAGGAGCCGGACCCTATGTCCTCCACCGATGCACAGGCCTTCGCCCTTAGCCTTGCCAAGACCCTGATGGTCGTCATCGTGATCTTCCGCGCCGGAGACGGCAGCCTGTCGGTCGTTCCTGCCGACGAGTTCGATGGGGATGCCTCCCAGATCGTCCGGGACATTGATCCCTTCGCCAGATAACGGAGGGTGTCCCGGATATTCCCAGCTCAAGGATTCCGGGAGATTTCTTCGGTTGCTATCCTGATTGTCGCGCCGCGGTGGTGGAGGCGCGAGCGCCCCACCTTTGCGGAGCCGCCGCCATGATCATGCCCGTTATCATCGTCGCCTGCATTGCCGCGGGCCTGTTCTGTTGGCTGCTGTTCGAGCTCGCGACCTTGGCACTCCCCGTCATCATGGGGATCACAGCGGCAAGTTGGGCCTATCAGCGCGATGCAGGCGCCATTGGGGCTGTCGTTCTCGGGACCGCCGCCGCCCTCCTTGTCTTCGGCGCCGGTCACGTCCTGATCCTGACGACCCGCTCCCTTTGGGCAAGGACGATCGTCGTGGGTGCGTTCGTGATGCCGGCCATGGTCTGCGGCTACTGCGTCATCTTCGGCATCGTTCGCTACCTCGTGCCGTCAAGCATCTGGCAGGCCTCCTTCGCCGCAATAGGTGCGGTGGCGGTTGGCATTGCGGCGTTCAAGCAAGTCACGAAGGTGCCGGCGCCCGTCCAAACAGCCGGGTCTCCTTCGCGCCCAGGCCCAGCTCCCAGGAGAGCATCAGTAGCTCCGGAGGCCCGCCGATTTCGTCCTGGAGCCATTGCGACGAGGGGCTGTGAAGCGCGGGAGCGTTGGCGACCAGCGATCTTTCCCAGCCGAAACGAGGGACAGGCGGTGCCCTAAGACGCGCTTACGCTCCGGGCTTCGGAAGCGGCCGGTTCAGCATGTGGATCGCAACGAAGGCTCGCCATGCCACGAGCCACCGGGATGTACGCCGAAATTTCCGTTCCCTCTCTTCATGGGCACCCAACGGCCATCCTCTCCGTCGGTATCCGTCATCGCGCGCTCCATACGGCCTCTCTGATGGGCGGATCTGGCCGCAGGACGGCTGCGCCTCGACCGCCTATGCCGCAACGGCGCGTCACGACTTTCTTCCCCTGGACGACCACCCCTTCGGGGGCCCGGATCGCCCATTCCGCGCGGAACAAGAAAGCCGCCTCTGCGCCGTCCTCCGCTGCGCTGCGGCCCCTAAGCCGGTGGCCCGGCGGGATGCGGCGTCGCTCGCCCGCGGCCTTTCGATCGCCATCGAGGCCGCAACGGTGTGGGCTCGGAAACGGAAGACGGAGATCGACAATGGCCACCATCGGCACCTTCAAGAAGACCGGCGCGAACGAGTTCACCGGCGAGATCGTCACCCTCAGCGTCCAGGCCAAGGGCGTGCGCATCGTCCCCGACCTGCGGGCCAACGGCGAGAACGCGCCCAGCCACCGAGTCCTGGTGGGCCGGATCGAGATCGGCGCCGCCTGGTCCAAGCGCTCCAGCGAGGGCCGCGACTATCTGGGCCTCAAGCTCGACGACCCGAGCTTCAACGCCCCCATCTACGCCAACCTCTTCGACGACGAGGACGGCGACACCTTCTCGCTGATCTGGTCCCGACCGAGCGGGCGCCGTGGCGAGTGAGCCACCCAAGGCCCCGGCCGGTTCAGGCCGGGGCTTTCCTACCATCAGGTTCGCCGGTCAGTCGTTACCGTCGGGCTGCACCAGCTCGACGTGGCTGACGCCCAGCGCCTGAGCCAGCTCGTAGAGGGTGATCACTGTCGGATTGCGTCGTCCGCGTTCCAGGCCGCTGATGTACTGCTGGCTGAAACCGGAGCGCGCTTCCACGTCCTCCTGCGTCAGGCCCTTCTCCT
>JAEWBL010000492.1 GCA_023391175.1 Pseudomonadota bacterium | reverse complement strand
GGGAGATCCCGTCCGGCCGGCCTTTTGTTTGCGCTTCAGGCGAGCGTCAGGCGCGCTCTTCCAGCGGGTGCGTGCGCAGCCGCATGGGATCGTAGAAGGGGGTGCGCACCACGGTCGCCTCGAAGCTCTCGTCACCGTCGGTGACGGTGAGCGCGGTGCCCAGCGCGGTCACGTCGGGCCGCAGCGAGACCAGCGCCAGCGACTTCATGAGATGGCGGCTATAGGTGGTGGAATTCACCACGCCCACCTCGTCGCCATCCTTGAAGATCTTCGCGCCGGGCGTGATCGCCTTGGCCGCCAGCACTTCGAGTCCGGCCTGATGGGTGCGCTCCGTGCCCTTGCGGGCGAGGAGGGCCGCCTTGCCGCGGAAGTCCGGCTTGGAGAGGTCCACGGACCAGTCCATCAGCACCTCGAAGGGCGTCGTGTCCTTGTGCGGCATGTCGAAGGGGAAGAACAGCAAAGAGCCTTCCACCCGCACGATGTCGAGGCAGTCCCACGACACCGGCATGGCGCCGAACGGCTTGCCCACCTCGAGGATCTTGTCCCAGAGGAACACCGCATCCTTCGCCGCGCAGAAGACTTCGTAGCCGCGCTCGGCCGAGTAGCCGCCGCGGGCGAGCGACACCGGAATGCCGAACAGGGTGGTCTTGCCGTGCCCGAAATAGGGCAGGTCCTTCAGCACCATCGGCGTGTAGGGGGAGAGGATGTCGAGGGCGAGCGGGCCCTGCAGGGAGAGGATGTGGACGTCGTTGTCACGGCTGAAGGTGACATCGAAGCCCTCCGCCACCACCGGCAGCGCCTCTTCCAGCGCGCCGCCGCCGTGGGACAGGCGGAACTTGCCGTCGCCGTCCACATAGACGAGCACGTCGTCGATGAGCCCGCCTTCGTCATCGACGATGGACGAAATCATGGAGCGGCCGGCCGGGATCTTGGCGATATCGGCGGTGAGCAGCTTGTTGAGGAAGGCGAGGGCGTCCGGGCCGCCGATGTCGATGATCTTCAGGGCGGACACGTCGAAGAGGCCGGCCCGGGTGCGCACGGTCTCCGTCTCCACATAGGGATCGGTGGCGTAGTGCTGGGGGATCGCCATGTCGTTCCAGGATTCCTCCAGCTTGGAGCCGAGGTCCCGGTGACGGTCGTTGAGGATCGATTGGCGCAGAAGGATCGCGCTGGTCATGTGCCCTCTCTTGAAGGATGCCGGCCCGTGCGCCGGGCCCGTCGTTAAGGCGGGCGGCTCAGGCGGCCGGAAGGCCGGCCATGCGCGCCGCGACGACCGCATCCTGATGGCGGGCCAACGCTGCTGTCAATTACTTTTCCTCAGAAGAAATTTCTTTGGTAGCATGGCGCGAAAGGCGGCAAAGGAAAGCGAGGTGGCCTCATGCGTCGCCCAGATCGTGGTCATCCAAGAGGCGCCAAACGCCCAACTAATGGGCTTGCACCAAAAATGGCCCGTGGCACTCTCGTTTCTACCGCGTCAAAAAAGTTCACTGAGGGGAACAGGCGCGCCACAGCGTGATCGCAAATGGCAGGGACGGCCGCGAGGACTGCCCGCGCGCCGGCCCGGGCGGAGCTTGAGATATGTCCGAGACAAAGATGTGGGGCAAGGAAGAGTTCTGGGGGCTCGGCTTCGAGTGGGACCCCCAGTGGCTGCTGAGCGCCGAGCAGAAGGACCTGCAGGCGAAGCTCATCGCTTTGTGCGAGACCACGCTGCGGGCGAACGCCGTGGAGAGCGACGCCAACTACGTCTACCCTCGCAAGAATTTCGAGGCCCTGGCCACCCTCGGCCTGCTCTCGCTGAACGTTCCGAAGGAACTCGGCGGCCTCGGCCAGAACCATGTCTGCGCCGCCATGGTGGTGGAGACCATCGCCCGCCACGGCTGCCCCTCCACCGCCATGTGCTACACCATGCACCTCGGCGCCGTGGCCGCCGCGCTGCTGCGCCACCACGACAACCCGCTGCTCACCGACATCCTGAAGCGGCTGGACAGCGACGTGCTCATCGGCACGCTCTCCTATTCCGATCCCGAGACCGGCTCGCACTTCTGGTATCCCATCTCCTCCAAGGCCGAGGCCCATGGCGACGGCTGGAAGGTGACCAAGAAGGCCTCCTGGACCACCTCCGGCGGCTTTGCCGACTGGTACATCGTGCAGACCACCAGCCCCGGCTTCTCGGGCGACTATTCCGACCTTTCCTGCTTCCTCGTCACCAAGGACGAGGTGAAGGCCAACCCCTCCGAGTGGGATGGCCTCGGCCTGCGCGGCAACCAGTCCGGCCCCATCGTGGTGGAGAATGCGGTGCTGCCGAAGGAGGCCCTCGTCGGCCCCATCGGCGACGGCGCCAAGTCCAACGACGAGGTGGTGGACCCCTTCTTCCTCACCTGCTCGTCGGCCTGCTGGAACGGTATCTCGCTGGCGGTCATCGACATTGCCAAGCGCCACACCACCCGCAAGACCCACAATGACGTGGGCATGCGCGTCGCCGACTACCCCACGATCCAGGACTATGTGGGCGAGGCGATCATGGACACCAATGCCTGCCGCGCCTTCGACTACCAGATGGCCCAGGCGCTGGATTCGGTGACCAACAATTGCGACTGGTCGATCCACAAGGACATCGACGCGCTCCCCCGCTCCACCCTGCTCCACTGGCTGTGGCAGGTGAAGTTCGAGGCGGCGAAGAACGTCGCCCATGTGGTGGACAAGATGCTCCACGCCACCGGCGGCACGGGCTTCCGCCCGGCGCTCCAGATCGAGCGCTATCTGCGCGACGGCAAGGCCGGCTGGGTGATGGGCCCCACCAACGAGGTGCTGCGCCAGTTCGTCGGCAAGGCCGCGCTGCTGGGCTTCGGCTCGCTGGACTACTGGAACAAGTCGATCAACGAGCGCGTGCTCAACAACGAGATCAAGAAGATGGACGAGGCGGAGAAGCGCGCCTTTGCCGAAAAGCTGCTGGCCGAGCTTCAGCCGGCCAAGGTGGCGTAACGCGGGACGCCACCACGCGGAGCCTTCGTCCCTCTCCGTCGCTCAGGAGAGGGGCGAAGGCCCGCGCGCCCGCCATCGAAGGGGATTATCATGGACGGGCTGTCGCATTTCAGAAAGTACCTTGCCATGACGACCATTGATCTCGACGCCCGTTTCGACCCGCGCGAACTGCGCAACGCCCTCGGCCGCTTCGCCACCGGCATCGCCGTGGTGATGGCGCAGGACGAGGACGGCCCCATCGGGGTGACGGTGAATTCCTTCTCCTCCGTCTCGCTGGACCCGCCGCTGATTCTCTTCTCCATGGCCCGCTCGCTGCACTCGCTGGCGCGGCTGGAGAAGGTGAAGGCCTATTCGGTCAATATCCTCATGGAGAGCCAGCAGGACATCTCCAACCGCTTCGCCCGCGCCGGCGAGGACAAGTTCTCCGCCACCCCATGGGAGGTCGGCCCCTCCGGCGCGCCGCGCCTCGTGCCCGCCCATGCCATCTTCGAGTGCGTGCCCTACGCCCATTATGACGGCGGCGATCATGTGATCTTCGTCGGCCGGGTGGTGCATCTGCACGCCGAGGGCGAGGGCGACCCTCTGCTCTATTACCGCGGCAGCTACCGGCTGCTCGCATCCATCGCTCAAGAGGGGTGAATGGACGCCTCCCTGCTTCCGCCCGGCCCTTCCTCGACCACCGCCGCCCGCGAGCGGGTGGTGGTGCGTGGCGGCGGCATGGCCGCCCTCTCGCTCGGCGCCGGGGACCGGCTGACCGTGCTGGACCCGGAAGGGCTCCAGCCGGCGCTGGTCTTCGTCACTGACGCGAACGCGGTGGAAGGCTGGGACGGCGCTGGCGTCGAGACGCTGCCGGCGCTTCTGGACCAGCGGGGAGAAGGCAGCGCGGAGGTCGCCCGGCTTCTGGCGGATAACGGCTTCGTGCCGGCAGCGCTGGCGGGACGGACATTGCTTTCGCAAGAGAGCGGCACGGGCGAGACGGCGGACGTCGCGGCC
>JAEWBL010000266.1 GCA_023391175.1 Pseudomonadota bacterium | reverse complement strand
GCCGAGCTTCCCGTTTCTCCCTGCCGGAATTGCCCTTCCATGATGCTCCGTCTGCCGCTGCTTCATTCGTCCGCAAGCCGAATCGTCCTGGCGCTCGTCTGCTCGGGCGCGGCGCTGCCCGCCGTTGCGGGATCCTTCACGGTGCCGCCGGCCTCCGGGCAGCAGACCGTCTCCGGCAGCGACACGGGCACCATCGACGCAGGCGGGACCCTGAGCACGGGCGCGTCCGCCTCCATCGTGTGGAACGGCAATGCCACGACGACGCCCGGCGTGGTCATCACCAATTCCGGCACCGTCACGTCCACCGGCCGGACCATCGACACCACGGGTGCGTTCACCGGCACCTTCACGCTGACCAACACCGCCACCGGCAAGGTCACGTCCAAGGATGATGCCTTCCGCATCAATGGGCCGCTCGCCAACGGCACGGTGATCGTCAACAACGCCGGCACGATCAGCTCGCAGACCGGTCAGGCGCTGGACTTCGACAAGGCGACCGCGGCCACGGCCGCCATCACCATCGGCAACACCGGCACCATCTCCTCGGCCGGCTCGGATGCCATCCGCCTCGGCGGCGGCACCAACGGCATCACCAATTCCGGGACGATCGAAACCACCTCGTCGGGCAAGCGCGCCATCAAGTTCGATACCGCCTCGAACTTCGACACGCTGAAGAGCCTCACCATCACCAACGAGGCAGGCGGCGTCATCACCGGCACGGACGACGCCATCAAGATCTCGTCCACCACCACGAGCACCGCCGCGCCGGTGATCTCCATCACCAATGCGGGCACGATCCAGTCGAAGTCGGGCGGGCAGGGCATCGACCTCGGCGACATCTATTCCACCAACGCCACCATCACCATTACCAACCAGAAGACCGGCCTCATCACCGCCGCCGACAATGACGGCATCCAGGGCACCAACGGCGTCACCATCAACAATTACGGGACCATCTCGTCCTATTACGCAGCCGGAACCGCCGACACGCAGAACAATTCCGCCGTCAAGGTGAGCGGCGACGACCAGGGCCAGGCCATCACCCTCAAGGTGAACAACTATGCCGGCGGTCTCATCTCCGGCGCCTATCACGGCATCAAGGCCACCGGTACGGACGATAATCTGATCGTCACCAACAACGGTACCATCGAGGGCCGCAACGGTTCGGGCGTGAACTCCAACGGCACGGGCACGCTGGTCAATTACGGCAAGATTTCCGGCACCTTCGATCCGGCCGCGAGCTTCGGCGACGGCGACGGCGTGGACTTCGACCACGCCGGCACGGTCATCAACTACGGCACCATCGAGGGGCTCGGCTCCAAGGGCATCAAGCCGGGCGAGACCAAGCCCAGCACCTCCGAGGGCATCGCCATCGGCGGCGGCACGATGGTGAACGGCGATGCCGCCCACACCTCGGCGCTGATCTCCGGCGCCAACAACGGCATCCTCATCGACGACAGCAACAGCGGCGATGCCTACGCCGCCGCGACCGTTACCAACTACGGCACCATCCAGGGCCTCGACGGCTATGGCATCCGCTATGTGAACTCCGGCGTCGACCCCACCAAGTCGCTGACCGTCACCAATTACGGCACCATCTCCGGCACCACCTATGCGGTGCAGATGGGCGGCGGCAACGATCTGTTCGTCTATGGCACCGGCAGCAAGGTGGTGGGCATCGTGGACGCGGAGGGTGGCGCCGACACTCTGCAGCTCGGCGGCAATGGCGAAAATGTCGATTTCGACCTGAGCCTCCTCGGCAACAGCGCCACCTATCGCAACTTCGAGGTGCTGACTGCCGGCAACGGCTCGCTCACCACCCTCACCGGCACGTCCGATTTCTCGGGCGCGGTGATCTTCAACCAGGCTTCGGTCTATCTGGAGGGCGCCTCCCTCGCCGGGGCCTCGCTGAGCGTGTCGGGCTCGAACGCCCTGCCGGCCGAGCTCCTCGGCTGGGGCACGGTGGGTGGCCTCGCCGTCTCCGGCAACACGACGATCAATCTCAGCTCCGCAACGTCGCGCTTCGGCGTACTCGACGTGAAGGGCTCCGCCGCCATCTCCGGCACCTACCGGGTGGATGTGGACGCGGTGGGCAATACCGACCTCATCCGCGCCACCGGCGCCACCGTCATCGGCGTGGGGTCCGAGGTGGAGATGGTGGGCCAGCTCGCCTGGGGTCGGGACTACACCATCCTCTCGTCCGCGGGCGGTGTTAGCGGCACCTTCTCGCTCGATGTGCTCACCCCCATCGACTATCTCTTCGTCGATCCCGCGCTGAGCTACGACGCCAACAATGTTTATCTCTCGCTGGCGCGCAACGGCGTCTCTTTCGCCTCCTACGCCGTGACGCCCAACCAGCGCTCGGTCGCCGGTGCCCTGGAGCGCATCGGCGCGGGGCCGAAGGCGGACACATCGAAGCTCTATTCGGCCTTCGTGACCCAGACGGCCGACGACAAGCCGACGCTGGCCCTCTCCCAGCTCTCCGGCGACCTCTACGCCACGCTGCCCGGCCAGCTCGCCACCGAGAACATGATGGTCAACGACCTCATCCTCGGCCGTCTGCGGCAGGCGGGTTACACCGGCGCCAAGGGGGCAGAAGCCGCGCTCGGCGCTGGCGGTCCGGCGCGCGCCTATGCCGATCCGGCGACGCCCGGCGCGCAGGCCTTCAAGGCCATCAAGGCGCCCGAGCCCGCACCCGTGTGGACCACCTGGGCGCAGGGCTACGGCCAGTGGCTGTCCACCTCGGCCAACGGCAATGCCGCCGCGGCCGACACCAACCTCGGCGGCCTGCTCATCGGCGCGGACCTCTCGGCCAGCAACTGGGTGATGGGCCTTGCCGCCGGCTATTCCTCCGCCTCGACCAGCGCGGATGCGGCCTCGGCCAACACCGAGACCTGGCGCATCGCCGCCTACGGTGGCGCGACCTTCGACGCGGTGAAGCTGCGTGCCGGCGCCAGCTACGGCTGGAGCAGCATCGACCAGAGCCGCTTCGTCGCCCTCACCGGCGAGAGCCCGAAAGCCAGCTACAACGGCACCGCCGGCAACCTCTTCGCCGAGGCCGGCTACACCTTCGCGTTCAGCGGCTTGGCGCTGGAGCCCTTCGCCGGCATAGGCTGGACCAGCGTGAATCTCGGCAGCTTCATCGAGAACAACGCGCCCATCGCCGGCCTCGCCTCCACCGGCTCGTCGTTCGACACCGCCTATTCCACCCTGGGCCTGCGCGTCGCCACCAGCTTCAATGCCTCGGGCATCGTCGTGACGCCCCACGCCTCGGCCGGCTGGCGCCACGCCTTCGGCGACGTGACGCCCCAGACGGTGCTGAGCTTCATCAATACCGGCACGGCCTTCGGCATCGACGGCCTCGCCATTGCCGAGGACAGCATCGTCGGCTCGGTGGGCATCGACTTCGCCTTTGCGACCGGCGCGACCTTCTCGCTGGGCTACGAGGGCATGGCCGGTGACGGCACCAGCTACAATGCCGGCAAGGCGACGCTGGCGGTGAAGTTCTGAGACGACCGGGCGCGCGAGAAAGGCTGAACACAGGGCCTCGCGCGCCCTTTTTCTTCTGGCGTGAACGAGATCGCTCCGGCGAGCGAGCCTCAAGCGTTCGCACGGTCCTCGATCAGGGCGGCAAAGATGCTCGCGACGGTGAGGTCTGCGCTGGTGCCGGGGTTCAGCCCCCGCGCCTTCAGGCTGGTGTCGAAGGCGAGCAGCGCATCGTGGCGCGCTGACGGGGACAGGCCGCCGAGCCGGCCGCGCAGCACCACCGCCTCCCCCCGCACCGCCTCCGCCTGCTCCGCCCCGAACTTGCGGGCGATATGGCTGTCCGGAACCGTGGCGAGGAACGCAAGGTAGGCGTCCTCGATCCGCCCGCGCTCCAGCGGCCCGTCGGCGAGCACCGGAACGCCGAGGGCGAAGAGATCCGCGTAATCGGTCACATATTGCCGGGCGATGGCGTCGCGATCGGCGGCAAGCGCCATGGCCTCCCGAAGCGTGACGCTGGCCGGTGCCCGCACATCCGCCTCGTCGCCCGCGCCGAGGCCGCCGGGTGACGCGGCGGCGATGGCGCGGAAGGCGTTCCCGGCGTCGGCCAGATCCAACCCGTCCAGCACCTGCGCAAGCCGCTCACGGAGCGGGCCGGCGCTTTCGGCCGCCACCGCAAGGGGCGCGCAAAGCAGGATGATGCCGAGATTTGTGTTGCAGCCGGCAACCGCCAGAGAGGCCTCCACCGCCGCCAGCACCCGTGCCCCGACCGTTTCGCCGGTGACGGCGATGGCCGGCGCTGCGGCTGCGGCAGCGGCCTCGAACTGCGTGGTTTCCATGCCGTGCCCCGCGGCGAAGACATGGACGTTGCCCGGCTTCAGGGCCGACAACTCGGCGAGGCAGGCGGCGTGGAAGGCCTCCGCCACCTCCTTCGCAACCAGCGCTCTCATGCGTCGATGGGGGCGGTGCTCACGGCGCAGGTTCCATCACCGCGCCGAGGCCGAAGTCGCGCAGCAGCGCCTGCGTGCGCTCGCGCATCCGCGCCTCGGCGACATCCGGCGTGGGGCCGGTGGCGCGCACGGTGCAGAGCGGGGCGCCCTTCAGCACCGAGGCGCCGGCCGGCGGGCGGTCGGCCACGAAGTCCGGCCACGCATCCTGCGGCACCACCATGTCTTGGGCCGCATAGATGACGCCGGCGGCGTGCGCCTGGGTCGGCGTGGGCAGCACCTCGGGCAGCTTCCCGCCGCAGGCCGCCAGATGCAGGCCGAGCAGCGGGGGGAGGGGATCGGTGTCGAAGATGTCGAGGGTGGCGCCGGGGCGAGGATTCACCTCCACCAGGAACCAGCCGTCGTCGTTCACAACGAAGTCGAGCGACACCAGCCCCACCAGCCCGCAGGCGAGGGTGACGCTGAGCGCACCCTTCAGCATCTCCGCGGCGAACCGCTCCGGCAGGGCGACGGGGCCCGTGGCGCCGCCATACCGGAAGGGATGTTCCTCGTCCTGCGAGCGCCATTGCCGCGAGGCGCCGACGATGCGGGCGGCGCTGCCATTGGACAGCAGGAGCAGGGAGAGGGACTGCCCGCTGACTTCGCGCTGGAGATAGTGGCCCGGCGCGGGCGCGGAGAGATCTCCCGGCGCCCTGCGGCTGATATGGGCGCCGCCGGCTCCGCCGATCTTCTTCTCAAGCACCGGCGCGTCGCCGAAGGTCTCGGCGGTAGGCGCTTCGAGGGTCACGGTCGGGAAGGGGATATCGAGATGGGCCGCGAGCGCGGCCAGCGCGATGGGGTCCTTCAGCACGCGCACGATGGCCGGCGCGTTGCCGAGGATGGGATTGCGCTCGGCGATGCGGGTCATGAGGGCGGTATCGTCCTCCAGCCCCCCGCCCAGCACCACCGGCAGGCCGGTGGGCGCGAGGGAGTGCAGCGCCTGGATGAGGTCATCGCCATCGAAGGCGCAGCCGTTCTTCTTGTGAACGCGGACGCAACGCGCCGTGTGGGCGCAGGTATCGAGATCGGCGAACAGGTCGAACGAGAGCGCGGCAAAGCCGGCGCGGGCGGCGCTGGCCGCCAGCGGCCGGGCGGAAATGGCGATCAGAGCAATATCCATCTAGATCCCAGCCTGTTGGTTCAAAGCCCACTTGCGGGGCCTTTTGTGCGGCGCGGCCCCTTACGGTTACGCGCCTTCCTCCCGTTCTTTCCGGCCGCGTCGGCGGTATTCAGAGAGCGATCACTTCCGCGCCCTGATTGTTTCCTCGCACGCAATCGAATGACAGGTTTGTGAACGATGCGAAGCGGCCGCGCAAGGTGGCGGCCAGTCGCGCCGTTGTGTCCTCGCCATCGACGATGGCGAAGCCGGTGGGACCCCACGAGCTTTGGCCGACACCGGGGATTCCCTCCGCCTCGATGGCGGCGATGGCCTCAGCCACCTGCGGGCTCAGGAAGCGGCCGCCTCCCTGCGCCGCGGCATAGTGATCGCCCAGCACCCGCTGCCAGTGGCCGATGACGCGGCCGAACCCGTCCGCATCCGCCGCCGCGAGTGCGGGCAGGGCCTCCAGCAGCATGCGATGGCACAATTGCGCCGCCTGCTCCGCCGGAAAGGGCGGGAGGGTGGCCATGGCCGCCGTCTCCTGCGGCCCGCTCAAGCCTTCGCGGGCGGTGTCGAACACCAGCAGGATGCGCCAGCTCTCCGGCACCTTGAAGCGCGCGAGGAGGGGAGGTGGCGCATTGGCATCGGGGCCTGCGAGCGCCTTGCCACCGTCGAGGATCACCCCGCCGGCCGCGAATGCCTCCATGCCAATGGCCGAGCGCCGGCCGCGGCCGAGCACGGTCGCAACCTCGCGCGGGGAGAGCTCGTGCCCCGAGAGCCTTGCCACGGCCACGCCCACCGCCAGCGCCAGCTGGGTGCCGGAGCCGAGGCCGCCATGGGCCGGCAGGGCGGCGTCCACTTCGATGGCGAAGCGCTCTTCAATGCCGAGCTTGTCGCGCACCAGATCCCGCGCACGGGCGGCGCGGTCGCTGTCCGGTCCTGCGGCGGCGTCGGACGTGGCGCGTCGGACGCTCACCTCGGTGGCGGGCCGCTCCAGCGCGATGCCGAGAGAGCCGAAGCGGCGGCCGAGCGATCCGCCGAGATCGAGAAAGCCGAGATGCAGGCGCGCCGGCGCGCGCACCTTCACCCCGGCCGCATGGATGAGATCCACGCGGCGGCTCAGCCGGCGAGGGCGGCGCGCAGCCGCTCCGCATGGGCGGCGAGCACGTCGGGCTTCTCCATCTCGCTTGCCGGTGGCTTCATGGGCACGCCCGAATGGCGTGGGATGACGTGGACATGGAGGTGGAACACCACCTGCCCGCCGGCATCCTCATTGAACTGCTGCACGGTGATTCCATCCGCCCCGAAGGCCTTCATGCCGGCGATGGCCACCTTCTTGGCGATGGTCGCCACATAGGCGAGATCCTCGGGCGCAATGTCGAGGATGTTGCGGGCGGGCGCCTTGGGGATGACCAGCGTGTGGCCGGGGCAGCGCGGCATGATGTCGAGGAAGGCGAGGGCCTTGTCGTCCTCATAAACCTTGTGCGCCGGCAGCTCGCCGCGAAGGATGCGGGCGAAGATGTTCTGCGGATCGTAGGCCGGCGTGGCGGTCATGCGTGTCTCTCCCTGTTGGGGAGGAGATTGCAGGGTGCGGGCGGGGGGTCAAGTCCGCACGCTTGCGCACCCATGCCGAGGCTCAGCCGAAGCGGCCGGTGACGTAATCCTGCGTCCGCCTGTCCCGCGGGTGGGTAAAGAGGTCCTGCGTCGGCGCGAACTCCACCATCTCGCCGAGATACATGAAGCCGGTGAAGTCGGAGATGCGGGCCGCCTGCTGGAGATTGTGGGTGACGATGGCGAAGGTGTAGTGCGCCTTCAATTCCTCGATGGTTTCCTCGATGCGCGCCGTGGTGATGGGATCGAGGGCCGAGCACGGTTCATCGAGCAGGATCACCTCCGGCTTGAGGGCAATGGTGCGGGCGATGCACAGGCGCTGCTGCTGGCCACCGGAGAGACCGAGGCCGCTCTGGGTCAGGATGTCCTTCACCTCGTCCCACAGGGCGGCCTTGCGCAGGGCTTCCTCCACCCGGTGGTCGAGATCGGCCGGGGTCAGCTCCTCGTTGATGCGCAGGCCGATGGCCACGTTATCGTAGATCGACATGGGGAAGGGAGTCGGCTTCTGGAACACCATGCCGATGCGCGCCCGGACGCTCGCCGGATCCATGGCGTCGCCGAGGATGCTCACGCCGTCGAGCAGCACGTCGCCCTCGACAGTCTGGTCCGGGTAGAGTTCGTACATGCGGTTGAAGATGCGCAGCAGGGTCGACTTTCCGCAGCCTGATGGGCCGATGAAAGCCGTCACGCAATGGGCACGCAGATCGACCGAGATGTTCCGCAGCGCGATCGCGTCGCCGTAAGAGAAGCTCAGGTTTCGGACGGAGAGCTTGACCGGCGGCAGGCTCGCCTGCCGGCTGGCGAAGACCGTCGGCGCGGGCAGGCCGGCGTGGGTGGAGCCGTCCGGCGGCAGCGACGACGGGGTGTGGATGGACATGGCGGCCGATCCTCGACAGGAGCCTTTCCTCCTGCCTAGACCGCCGCCGCCGCCCCGTCCTTGCGCTAGCTCATGCGGAGCGCGTGACGCGCGGAAAATCGAGCGGCGGAAACACTTTTCCGCGGCTCGGCGCGGGCAGAATCCTGCGCCGGCTCACCGTCGGCGCGGGACAGCGCGGGCTCAGTTCTGCCCCTGGCTCTGGGCCTGCGCCAGCTTCTGCGGCGCCCGGCCGTCGAGGGCGCTGATGCGCTCCTCCACATCGAGGCCGGTGCTGCGCAGGGCCTGCACGCCGACCGCATCGAGGCCCACGGCGAGGCGCACGTAATGCTCCGTGCCGCAGATGTTGCGGCCGGCATCGAACGAGACCCAGCCGATTTTCGGCACATGGGCCTCGGCCCAGTGGCGCGCCTCGCCCTCGCCTTCCGCGTCGCCTTCGGGCGCGACGTAGCCGGAGATGTGGCGTGCCGGCAGGCCGAGGTGGCGGGCGGCGGCGGTGAAGACATGGGCGATGCTGCCGGCGCAGGCGGTGCCCGCCTTCAGGGCCTCGGTCGCGCTCAGGGGATCGCCGAGGGTCGGCCCCTCCTGCTCCTCCACCGTCTCGTGGACCTTGACCATGAGGGCGTGGAGCTGGGCCAGCGGGTCGTCCTCGGGCGCGTCGATGGCGGCAGCGAGGGCGGCGAGGGCGTCATCCACCTCGGTAAGGTCGGTCTGGCGCAGGAACAGGGACGGCGGGAAGCGCTCCACCGTGCCACGCACGATGCCGGTGGTGTCCTGCGTCTCGATCTCGCCCTCGGCGCAGACGGTGAGATGGTCCGCCGGGCCGTCCACCGAGAAGGTGTGGCACAGGTTGCCGAAGGCATCCTCCTGCGGGTGAAGACGGCAGTCGGAGCTGAGGTCGAGCGCCCAGCGCAGGATGAACTGGCCCTCATGGGCGCGCGGGGGCATGCGCACGGTCACGG
Organism: Pseudomonadota bacterium; assembly: GCA_023391175.1. Classification (GTDB taxonomy): domain Bacteria; phylum Pseudomonadota; class Alphaproteobacteria; order Rhizobiales; family Xanthobacteraceae; genus Xanthobacter. Next base: position 2 of record JAEWBL010000266.1, on the reverse strand, counting down.
CC
>JAEWBL010000387.1 GCA_023391175.1 Pseudomonadota bacterium | reverse complement strand
GGTCAGTGTGGTGGACAGCAGCACAATGACGGCAGCATACCGGATGGAGCGGGTGGCTGTTGGCTGAGTCTGGGCACGCATCGCAAGAGCTTTCTTTGTTCCGGAGGATGGTCTCTGTTTATAGCGTAAGCGCTGCCTTTTGTGCAGCCGTGCTCACCAGCCGCTCTCCCGGATCAGCACGCCCAGCACATTGCGGCGCAGCCGCTCAAACCAGCTGCTCCGCTCGCCCTCGACCACCACCACGCCACGGCGGCTGCGGGCCTGGGTCAGCGGCACCTCAGGCACCAGGACGGCGCGATAGACCACCTCAGCCGGGATCAGCTTGCCGTTGGCGCTGGGGCGGACCGCGATCTTGCCGCCGTGCGAGGAGGACAGCTCCGGCTGGTCGAGCTCCGTCACGGCGCTGACGTCGAGGGAGCGCAGGCGCAAGGGCAGTTCATCGCCGCCGTCATCGGGAATGAAGCGGGCTGTCGCACCGGGGTGCAGCCGGGCGACGTCGGCTTCGGCGACGAAGCCTTCGGCCACCACCGCATCCGTTACCAACAACGCCAGCGGCTCGCGTGCGGCCACCCAGACGCCGGGGCGCAGATGCTCGGGCAATTCAGCGATGTGGCCGGTGAAGGGCGCGCGCACCACCATGGCGGCGCGCTGGGCGGTGAGGCTGGCCAGTTCGGCCAGAGCCGTTTCCATCTCCTGCCAGGTGATCGGCAGGTGGCTGGCCTGATCGGGGTTGACCTGTTGGGCATTGGCCTGAGCCTGGTGCAGGCGCACAGAGCGTTCGGCCTGGGCGATGCGGACCTCAAGGTCGGGGGAGCCGAGCACAAAGGCGATGCTGCCTTCGCGCAGCTCGGCAGCGACGCCAGGGGGCATGCTGGCGATGCGGCCGGCCCGCGGGGCGTAAAGCACAGCCTGCTGTTCCGCCTTCAGCACGGCGGGCGCACTCACCTGGGTGCGCCAGGGCAGAAAGACGGCGCCGATCAGCAGGGCTAGCGCGGCACAGCTGGCGGCAGAGCGGCGGTTCCAGCGCACCGCGCGCCGCCGCTGCACCCACACGCTCAGTTCCTGCAGGATGGGGCGTGCGATGAACCAGCCGATCTCCACCATCATCAAAAACAAACCCAGCAGTTTGAAGGCCATCGCGTAAACCAGCAGCGCGATGCCAAAGAACAGGAAGAAACGATAGACCCAGACCGCCAACGCATAGCCGATCATGAAGCGGCGCCGTGCCGGACCCGGTTGTTCCGGCGGCGGATCGCCGAAGCCGAACAGCACCTCGCGCAGCCAATGGCGGCCCATGGCGAAGGCGCGGTCTTGCAGGTTGGGCAGGTCCAGCGCGTCCGACAGGATGAAATAGCCGTCAAAGCGCATCAAGGGGTTCAGATTGACCGCCAGCGTCATCACCCAGCTGGTGCTGGCCAGCAAAAAGACGCCGGTGCGCAGTGCCCCGTCGGGCAACACACTCCACACCAGCGAGGCGAAGGCGGCCAGCGTCAGCTCCGCCAGCATGCCACCGGCATCGATGAGCAGCCGCTGCCGGCGGGAGACCAGGCGCCACGCATCGGTGGTGTCGGTCCACAGCATGGGCACCATCACCATGAAGGCGACGCCCATGGCCGGCACCCGGCAGCCGGCCCGCTTGGCAGCGATGCCATGTCCAAGCTCGTGCAGGATCTTGGCCAACAGCAAGGCTCCACCGCCCAGCACCAGGCCGTCGACCGACAGCAGGTGCAAGAAGCTGTGGGTGAAGGCGTCCCATTGCCGCCCGATCAGGTAGAGCCCGAGCAAGGCCGACAGCAGGACCAGGGCCAGGAAGCCGCGGGTGAACAGCGCCGCCGCCACCGGCATCAGCGCCGTCAGCAGGCGATCGGGCGACAGCAAAGCGATGCGGATGAACAGGTAGTTCTTCAGCAGCCACTTGGCCGGCCCCATTCGCCGGGCCTCGACCGTACGGGCCAGCCGCAGCGTGTCACCAGGAGCGACCGGCTGGAGCAGCTCACAGCGTTCGGCAAAGCGCAGCATCTCCAGCACCTGCTCCGGCTGGGCGGCGATCGGGGTGGTGCGGCGGATCGACTGGGCGATGGCGGCGGCGGTGCCCAGGCTCCAGCGCTGGAGGATTTCGAACTCCAGCCAGCCGATGCGCAAGAAGCGGTTGGCCGCCGGGTCCTGCAGGGTCCAGGTTGGTGCTCCATCCGCACTGCATGGTCCCGGCATCAGCCGAAGATCCTCGCGCAGCGGCGGCAGCGGATGCTCCTGCGCTGAGGCTTGCGCAGTGGGCGACGCTGCGGCCGCTGCCTGGTGCGGGGCCGCGGCTACAGCGTCAACCATTGCCGGACCGAGGCGATGGGACGGCGCAGCACCCATAGGGCGAGCGGTGCGGTGTCGCCGTAAAGTTTGGCGGTGCCTTTCAGCCCGATGCGCAGATGGTCTGTCGGTTCTGTCCAGCGTGCCTTCAGACGATAGGCAACCACCCCGTCGGGGGCGGCTTGCGCGCGATAGCTGGTGGACACCAAGGTGGCATGCACCGGGGCGTCGGGCGTCACATTCAAGAAGAAGGTGACATCGGCCCCCTCCTGGAACGGCAGAGCATCGCCCACCGGCAGACTGATCTCGAGCTCCACCTCATGGGGATCGGCCAGCATCATGATCCGTTCGCCCTGCGCCACCGGGCGGCCGACCCAGTCATTGACATCGTCGAACACCGCGACACCTGCCATCGGTGCGCTCAAGGTCGCGCGCTCCAGCAGGGTTTGCAGATACGCCGCCTCGGCGGCCTCCTGCTCCAACTTGCCCTGCAGGACGACCAGCTGTGCCTTGGCTTTGGCATCGAACACCGCCTGCTGGGCGGCTTGCTGGTATTCTGCCTGGGTGACGTCGCGGGCCTTCAGGGCCACCTTGTGTTTGGTAAGAAGTTGAGCGGTGTCGAGCGTCACCAGCGGCTGGCCGATGGCTACGGCCTGGTTGGGTTTGACGACGACGCTGTCGACCACCCCCTCGAATGGCGCCCGCACCAGGGTGGGGGTGCGGGGAATGACCTCCGCTGGTGCCAGCACCGATTGGCGCACCGGGATGGCCCCGACGCCCAGCAGCAGCGCCACCGCCGTCGCCGCAGCCCAGAGTTTGCGCGTGCCCCCGTGTCCCGGCAGCCGCGCTTTGCGGGCGTGCGCCGCCAGCCAGGCATGGGCATAGGCATCGCCGATATGGTCGAGCAGATGGGCATCCGCGTCACTCCAGGGCTCGGTGCGGGCCAGCAGCAGCCCCCCCAGCGTGCCGCGTCCCGCCCAGGCCAGCGGCAGCCAAAAGGCGTTGGCCGACAGATGCTCGGTCCACCCCAACCGCAGGTCGGGCGGTAGGGTCGCGCCCTCGATCGGTCCGGCCGTCGCCGCACCGGCCAGATGCGCCAGCAGCCGCGCCACCCAGCTGGCATAAGCCCCGGTGAGGTCGGGCACCGACACGCCCGACAAGGCCACAAGCGATCCCGTCGGCCCCCCCTGCCACAAAGCCGCCTGCTGGTAGGGCAGCACGCTTGCGGTTTCATTGACCATCACAAAAGGCAGTTCGCTCTTCCCCGCATGGCGTGCCCGCTTTTGCACCTGCAGCATCGCCGACACGCGCAAGAGCTGGCGGTTGAGCTGTCCAGTCACCGCGGCAGGATTGGCCGGGGGCGGTGCGGGGGGCGCAGACATGGTGGTGGCGCTCATGGCTGCTGTCCTTTCGGCGGCTCCAGCAGGGCCCGCCCGCTCATCCCGGCCAGCAGACGCTCATCCGGATTGCGGATGGCGGCATAGAGTTTGATTGACTGGCTGACCGGATCGACCCGGCCGGACAGACGCGACACCTCGCAGTCGTAGGAGCGGCCGGTCTCATGCACCTGCACGGTGAAGCGGGTTCCAATCCTCAGCCAGGAGAGCCAGCGTGACGGCACGATCGCCTCCAGCTCCAAGCTGGTGTCGTCGAGGATGTCGAGCAGGGGCTGGCCTTCGCCGATGAATTGGTACTGGCGCACCGGCACGCCGGCAACCCGGCCGGAGAAGGGGGCGGTGATGGTACAGCGTGACACCATCGCCCTCATCATCCCAACCTCGGCCACCGCCTCAGCCACATCGGCTTGACCGACACTGATCTCCTTGACGCTGACCGACCCCAGCTTGCGCAGCCGTTCATTCACCTCAAGCAGGCTGCGCGCTTTGTTCAGCACGGCATTGGCACGGGCAAGCTGGCTTTCCTGCACCGCGCAATCAAACCGGACCAGCACATCGCCCTTCTTGAAGCCCTGCCCGTCTTGCACCGGCAGGTCCAGGATGCGTCCCGCCATACCGCTGGCCAGAACTGTGGCGGTATGGGCGGTGACCTGGGCGCGGATTTCCCGCTC
>JAEWBL010000348.1 GCA_023391175.1 Pseudomonadota bacterium | reverse complement strand
GCCTTGCGGGCTCCGAGGCGGCCTGGCAGATGGCCGAGCGCGGCGTGCCGGTGGTGATGCACGAGATGCGCCCCGTGCGCTCCACGGACGCGCACCACACCTCCTCCCTGGCGGAGCTGGTCTGCTCCAATTCCTTCCGCTCCGACGATCCGCAGGGCAATGCGGTCGGCGTGCTCCATGCGGAGATGCGCCGGGCCGGCTCGCTGATCCTGAAGGCGGCCGACGCCAACCAGGTGCCGGCCGGCGGCGCGCTGGCGGTGGACAGGGAGGGCTTCTCCCGCGCCGTCACCGCTGCGCTCGATGACCACCCCCTCATCGAGATCCGCCGCGAGGAGATCACCGGCCTGCCCCCGGCCGAGTGGGACAATGTAATCCTCGCCACCGGCCCCCTCACCTCCCCCGCGCTGGCCGAGGCCATCCTCGGCCTCACCGGGGAAAGCGCCCTCGCCTTCTTCGATGCCATCGCGCCCATCGTGCATTTCGACAGCATCGACATGGGCAAGGCGTGGTTCCAGTCGCGCTACGACAAGGCGGGACCGGGCGGCACGGGCGCGGACTACATCAACTGCCCCCTCGATGAGGCCCAATACAACGCCTTCGTCGATGCGCTGATCTCCGGCGACAAGGCCCCGGTGCGCGACTTCGAGGCCAAGACTCCCTATTTCGACGGCTGCCTGCCCATTGAGGTGATGGCGGAGCGCGGTCGCGAGACGCTGCGCTTCGGCCCCATGAAGCCGGTGGGCCTCACCAATCCCCACGCGCCGGATGTGAAGGCCTATGCGATCGTCCAGCTGCGGCAGGACAACAAGCTGGGCACGCTCTACAACATGGTCGGCTTCCAGACGAAGCTGCGCCATGGCGAGCAGGCCCGCGTGTTCCGCACCATTCCGGGACTGGAGAACGCGGAGTTCGCCCGGCTCGGCGGGCTCCACCGCAACACCTACCTCAATTCCCCGCGCCTGCTGGACCGCACGCTGCGCCTGAAGGCTGATCCGCGCCTGCGCTTCGCCGGCCAGATCACCGGTTGCGAGGGCTATGTGGAAAGCGCCGCCGTGGGCCTCATGGCCGGGCGCTTTGCCGCCGCCGAACGGCTGGGGCAGGAGGTGCCTGTGCCGCCGATGACCACCGCGCACGGAGCGCTGCTCGCCCACATCACCGGCGGGCATATCGAGGCGGAAGCGGAAGGTGGCCCCCGCTCCTTCCAGCCCATGAATGTGAATTTCGGCCTCTTCCCACCGCTCGCCGAGGCGCCGAAGGGCGAGGCCGGCAAGCGCTTGCGCGGGGCCGAGAAGACGCTCGCCAAGAAGAAGGCGCTCGCCGCGCGCGCGCTGACCGACATCCTCAGCTGGCTCGACAGCCCGCCAGAGGCGGCTTAAGAGGCCCGGATGCCGCGCCAGTCCGTCACGCCGCCGCCCTTGGAATATGATGCCGACCCGGCCCGCTTCGCCGTGGATACGGTGCTGAAGCGCGATGTCTTCTCCACCGTGGAACGCGGCACCTGGACCGACCGCCACGGCCGGGAGTGGCCCGCCGTGCGCCGGCGCTGGAACGACGTCTCGCTCTGGTTCGCGCCCATCGCCTACCAGCTCGCCGCCCATGAGATCCACGCCCTGGAGAAGGTGACGCGCACCGGCGTCACCACGCCGCTGCTCGCCGTCGGCAAGCGCTTCCTGGTGCGCGGCTGGATCGACGGGGCGCCGCTCCAGATCGCCCGGCCGGCCGGCGACATGCACTTCTTCCATTCCGCCCGCGCCGCGCTGCTGACACTCCATCGTGCCGGCTACGTCCATAACGACCTCGCCAAGCAGCAGAACTGGTTGCGCGGGGCCGATGGCGAGGCGTGGCTGATGGACTTCCAGCTCGCCCTGCCCTTCAGCCGCCGGTCCAAGATCGGGCGCGTGCTGGCCTACGAGGACCTGCGCCACCTTCTGAAGCACAAGCGCACCTATTGCCCGGACCAGCTCACGCCGCGCGAGAAGAAGGTGCTGGCCACCAAGAGCCTGCCCACCCGCGTGTGGATGGCCACCGGCAAGAAGGTCTACCGCTTCGTGACCCGGCGGCTGATGTCCTATTCCGACACCGAGGGCCGCGGCCCGCGGGTGACGCAGGTGGGGCCGCGGATCGCCGCAGCCCTCGCCAGCCATCCGGCGGTGGCGGAGGTGCACATGTCGGACTTCCAGACGCTGGGCGGCAAGGTGGGCCTCTACGCCTTCGTCGCGACCTCGCAGCCGGTGACGGCGGACGCCCTGCGCGCCCATCTCGCGGCCGCATTGCCCGACCGGCCGCACCTCGATCACCTCCAGATCGTCCCGGCCCTGCCCACGGGGCCGGACGGCGCGGTGCGCGACGACCTGCTGCTGCTCATTGCCCGCAACCAGATCGAGATGCTGGACCAGCTTGCCGGCTCGGAGGCCGTGCGCCTTCAGGTGGCCGAGATCGCCCGCGGCCGGCTCAACCTCACCGATCGCATCACCCGCCCCGCCGCCTGACGAAAGTTGAGCGGCGCGGCGTGGCTCCGGCCCATTGATTAAACGGACAACCGTTTTATTCTAGTTCCTGCTTCCCGTCGGCGGCCGCGACCGCGCATGAGAATCGGGGGAGCGAGGGAGGATGTGACCATGCTGCCGAACGCCCCCGGGGGTTTCGATTTCGACCTCGGCGAAACCGCCGACATGCTGCGCGACACCGTGCGCGACTTCTCCCAGGCCGAGATCGCCCCGCGCGCCGCCGAGATCGACAAGACCAACCAGTTTCCCCGCGACCTGTGGCCGAAGCTCGGCGCGCTGGGCCTGCTCGGCGTGACGGCTGAGGAGGAATACGGCGGCTCGGGGCTCGGCTATCTCGAGCACGTCATCGCCATGGAGGAGATCTCCCGCGCCTCCGCCTCGGTGGGCCTCTCCTATGGCGCGCACTCCAACTTGTGCGTCAACCAGATCAGCCGCAACGGCACGCCCGAGCAGAAGGCGAAATACCTGCCCAAGCTCATCTCCGGCGAGCATGTGGGCGCCCTCGCCATGTCCGAGCCGGGCGCGGGCTCCGATGTCGTCTCCATGCGCACCCGCGCGGAGAAGAAGGGCGACCGCTACATCCTGAACGGCTCGAAGATGTGGATCACCAACGGTCCCATCGCCGAGACGCTGGTGGTCTACGCCAAGACCGACCCCGCCGCCGGCCCGAAGGGCATGACGGCCTTCCTCGTGGAGAAGGGCTTCAAGGGCTTCTCCACCGCACAGAAGCTCGACAAGCTCGGCATGCGCGGCTCCGACACCGGCGAACTGGTGTTCGAGGATTGCGAGGTGCCGGAGGAGAACGTGCTCGGCGCCGTGGGCAAGGGCGTCAATGTGCTGATGAGCGGGCTCGACTATGAGCGTGCGGTGCTGGCCGGCGGCCCGACTGGCATCATGCAGGCCTGCATGGACGTGGTGATGCCATATGTCCACGAGCGCAAGCAGTTCGGCCAGCCCATCGGCACGTTCCAGCTCATGCAGGGCAAGATCGCCGACATGTACGTGACCATGAACGCCACCAAGGCCTACGTTTATGCGGTGGCCAAGGCGTGCGACCGTGGCGCCACCACCCGCGAGGACGCGGCCGGAGCGATCCTCTATGCCGCGGAAAAGGCCACCTGGATGGCGCTTGAGGCGATCCAGACGCTGGGCGGCAACGGCTACATCAACGATTATCCCACCGGCCGCCTGCTGCGCGACGCCAAGCTCTACGAGATCGGCGCCGGCACCAGCGAAATCCGGCGGATGCTCATCGGCCGCCAGCTTTTCGACAAGACCGCCTGATACCGGCGGCCAAGCTCCCGTCAGCGTGTCTGGCGGGAGGCCGGCCGGCGGATTATCGTAGGGGCGGGTTTGCGCACCACGACGCCCCACGGTCGCGCGCTCGGCGGCGGAAGCACGGCTTCCGTTGCCTGTCGAAGTGACGAACCGAAGGATGGAATGCCATGAAGAAGATCATTCTGGCCGCTACCGCTCTCTCTCTGGCTCTGGCCCCCGCCGCCGCTTTCGCGCAGGGCGTGGTGAAGGGTGCCGAGCAGGGCGCCAATGCCGGCGCTTCGGCCGGTGACAAGGCGGCCGGCCCGGTCGGCGCCGGCGTCGGCGGCACTGTTGGCGGTGTGGGCGGCGCGGTTGCGGGCGGCGTCGCCGGCGGCGTGCAGGGCACCGGCCACGGCGCCGAGAAGGGCGCCAAGGAAGGCGAAAAGGCCGCCGGCCCGGTGGGCGCAGTGGTCGGCGGCGCGGTCGGCGCGGTCGGCGG
>JAEWBL010000259.1 GCA_023391175.1 Pseudomonadota bacterium | reverse complement strand
CATTCATGCCAGCCGAGAATGCACCGGGTAGCGCGAAGAACGGCGGATCGGCCGGCCGCAAGATTGTCCTCGCAGTCCTGTTTCTGGCCCTCCTCGGCGGCGGGGCGTGGATGTGGGACAAGAAGCCGTGGCTCGCCGCCAGCGGTCAGAAGACGGCGGCGCCGCCGCGCATCGTCTCGGTGCTCGCCGGCAAGGCGGAGCGCACCTCTTTGCCGGTACGGGTCGAGGCGCTGGGCACGGTGGAATCCATGGTCACGGTGCCGGTGCGCTCCCGCGTCGCCGCCGCCGTGGAGAAGGTGGGCTTTGCCGACGGCGCGACCGTGAAGGAGGGCGACCTCCTGTACCAGCTCGACCCGCGCGTGATCGACGCACAGATCCTCCAGGCCGAGGCGACGCTGAACCGGGACAAGGTGCAACTGGAAAAGAACCTGCGCGACGTGGAGCGTTACGCCGGCCTTGCCACCCGCAATGCGGTCTCGCAGGTGCAGGTGGACGATGCCCGCACCACCGCCGACGTGCAGAAGGCGACCGTCGCACAGGACGAGGCGAACCTGACGGCGCTCAAGGTGCAGCGCGGCTATTACGAGATCCGCTCCCCCGCCACCGGCCGCATCGGCGTTTCCGCGGTGCGCCCCGGCACCGTGATCCGGGTGGACGACACCCTCGCCACAGTACGCCAGCTCGCGCCCATCTATGTCGCCTTCGGCCTGCCCGAGCGCTACATCGCCGGCCTCCGGGCGGCGAACGATGCCAAGGTGTCCTTCACCTTCCAGGGCACGGGCGAGACCATCTCCGGCGGCGCGGTGGCGGTGATCGACAACACCATCGAGCCGCAGACGGGAACCCTCACCGCCCGCGCCATCTTCCCCAACGCCGACGAGAAGCTGTGGCCGGGCGCCCTCGGCGCGGTGACGGTGACGCTGCGCATCGAGGACAACGTGGTCGCGGTGCCGAGCGAGGCGGTTCAGAACGGGCAGGACGGCCCGTTCGTCTTCATCGTGGACGACGGCATCGCCCATGTGCGGCAAGTGGCCGTCGCCCGAACGGTGGACGGGCGCACCGTCATCGCGAAGGGGCTCGACGGCGGAGAGACGGTGGTGACGGACGGCCAGCTCTCCCTGCGCGAGGGCAGCCGCGTGAACGTGCGCACCCGCACCGCCACGCCGGCCACCGGGAGCTGAGGCCATGTTCTCCGAACTGTGCATCCGCCGCCCGGTGATGACGACGCTGCTGATGCTGTCGCTCGTGGTGGCGGGCCTGTTCGCCTATCGCCAGCTTCCCGTCGCGGCGCTGCCGCGGGTGGACTTCCCCACCATCAACATCACCGCAAGCCTGCCCGGCGCCAGCCCGGAGACCATGGCGACTTCGGTGGCGACGCCCATTGAGCGGCAGCTCGCCACCATCGCCGGTATCTCCTCGCTCACCTCCTCGTCCACCCAGGGCTCCACCTCCATCACGGTGCAGTTCGACCTGAACCGCAGCATCGATGCGGCGGCCCTCGACGTGCAGTCCGCCCTCTCCGTCGCCCAGCGCCAGCTGCCGGACGAGATGACGACCCCGCCGAGCTTCCGGAAGGTGAATCCCGCCGACGCGCCGGTGATCCTGCTCGCCATCTCCTCGGACACGCTGCCGCTGTCGGCGGTGAACGAATATGCCGACACGCTGATCGGCCAGCAGATTTCCCAGTTGCCCGGCGTGGCGCAGGTGCAGGTCTTCGGCTCGCAGAAATACGCGGTGCGCATCCGCGTCGATCCCGCGGCCGCCGGCGCGCGCAATATCTCGGCCGACGACATCCAGCGCGCGGTCGAGGCGGCTGCCTCCAACACGCCGCTTGGCATCGTCTCCGGGCCGAAGCAGGCGCAGACCATCGACATGGGCACGCCCAAGGCGGATGCCTCCCAGTTTCGCCGGGTGGTGGTGAAGGCCCGCGACGGCTCGGTGGTGCGGCTCGAGGAGATCGCCAACGTTTCCGACGGCGTGGAGAACGAGCGCGTCGCCAGCTGGTTCAATGACCGCCGCATGGTGGGGCTGGCCGTGATCCGCCAGCCGGATGCCAACACCGTGCAGGTGGTGGACGAGGTGCGCGCGCGCCTGCCCCAGTTCCGCGCCCAGCTCCCGGACTCGGTCGGCATCGAGGTGCTCAACGACCGCTCGGTCTCCGTCCGCGACGCGGTGGCCGACGTGCAGAAGACCCTGTTCGAGGCCATCGTCCTTGTGGTGCTGGTGATCTTCCTGTTCCTGCGCAATGTGCGCGCGACGATCATCCCCTCGCTGGCGCTGCCCCTGTCGATCATCGCCACCTTCGCGGCCATGTGGGGCTTCGGCTATTCCATCAACAACATGACGCTGCTGGCGCTCACGCTCTGCGTCGGCTTCGTGGTGGACGATGCCATCGTCGTGCTGGAGAACATCTATCGCCACGTGGAGGCGGGGGAGAGCCCGTTCCGCGCAGCCCTGCGCGGCTCGCGGGAGATCGGCTTCACCATCATCTCCATGACGCTGTCGCTGGTGGCGGTGTTCATCCCCGTTCTGTTCATGGGTGGCGTGGTGGGCCGGGTGTTTCGCGAGTTCGCGATGACCATCTCGGTGGCCATCCTCGTGTCCGGCTTCGTCTCCCTCACGCTCACGCCCATGCTGTGCGCCCGCGTGATGAAGCCGGTGGACCACGCGAAGAAGCCCGGCTGGTTCTTCCGCGTGACCGAGCGGATGTTCGATTCCTGGCTCAACGCCTATCGCGTGAGCCTTGATTTCGTCTTGCGGCACAAGCCCTTCATGCTCATGGTGACGTTCGCCACCATCGGCCTGTCGGTCTACCTCTACATCGTCATCCCCAAGGGCTTCTTCCCGCAGGAGGACAACGGCTTCATCACCGGCACGGTGGAGGCGGCGACCGACAGCTCGTTCGCGGCCATGGTCGAACGCCAGAAGCAGGTGGCGGACGCGGTGCGCGCCGATCCGGCCGTGGACTACATCGTCTCCACCGCCGGGGCCACGGGCATCAGCCGCACCACGAATTCCGGCCGGCTCTTCATCGCTCTCAAGCCCAAGGGGACCGGCCCGGGGCAGCGCGCGGGATCGGCCAACGATGTGATCCAGGGTCTGAGGAAGCGCGTCGCGCAGGTGCCCGGTGTCAACGTCTTCTTCCAGGCGGTGCAGAACATCGCCGTGGGCGGCGTCGCCTCCAAGAGCCAGTACCAGTACACGCTGCAAAGCCCGGATACCGGGACACTCTATGCCTTCGCCCAGACAATGGAGCAGCGGCTCGCGCAGCTTCCGGGCCTCAGGGACGTGACCTCCGACCTTCAGATCTCCAACCCCCAGCTCACCATCGAACTGGACAAGGACAAGGCGGCGGCCCTCGGCATCACTGAGCAGCAATTGCGGGATGCGCTCTACACCCAGTTCGGCACCCGCCAGATCGCGACGCTCTACACGCCTACCAACCAGTTCGCGATCATCGCCGAGGTGCAGCCCATCTTCCAGCGCGACCCGAGCGACCTCGGCCGCGTCTATCTGCGCACCACCTCCGGCAATGTCGTGCCGCTTGAGACGGTGGCGAACATCAAGCGCACGGTGGGGCCGCTGTCGGTGCAGCACCAGCAGCAGCAGCCCTCCGTCACCATCTCCTTCAACCTCGCGCCCGGCACCTCGCTGGGCCAGGCGGTGGAGGAGATCAATGCGGCGGCCGCCGAGGCGCGGGTGCCGGACAGCGTCATCACCGGCTTCCAGGGCACCGCGCAGGTGTTCCAGGATTCGCTCTCCAACCAGCCGCTGCTGATCCTGGCCGCCGTGGTGGTGATCTACATCGTGCTGGGCGTGCTCTACGAGAGCTTCATCCCCCCCATCACCA
>JAEWBL010000305.1 GCA_023391175.1 Pseudomonadota bacterium | reverse complement strand
CATGCGGGCGCGGAAGTCGGCGTCGCCTTCCTCATCCAGCGTGTAGAGATAAAGCGCCTCGCCGAAGCCGCCGAGGGAGGCAATGAAGGCCGCCTCGTCCGGCCGCGCGCGGGCAAGCGCCGTCAGGTCGGCCAGCGGCACGAACAGGAAGGGCACGCCGGCATTGGCGACGATGGGGCGGTGGGCGTCGAAGCCGATGTCGCCCTCGTCGAGGTTCAGCGCCTCGGCACAGGCGGCGCGGGAGATGTTCACCTCCTCGATCTCGCCCTTGCGCGGCGCGGTGAACACCGCGGATCCCTTGCGCGCGCCGGCCGGCGTCGCGCCCTGCGTCGTCACCTCGCAGGTGATGGTGCCGATCGTCTCCTCGATGCGCAGGATGCCCGTGGCGAGCTTGTCCTCCAGCGCCAGGAGCACGGCGGCGCCAACCGTGGGATGGCCGGCGAACGGCATCTCGTGGGCGACAGTGAAGATGCGGATGCGGGCGCGGTTCGCCTTGTTCTTCGGCGGCAGCACGAACACCGTCTCGGAGACGTTGAACTCCCGCGCGATCTGCTGCATGGCGGCGTCGTCGAGCCCCTGGGCATCGAGCACCACGGCGAGCGGATTGCCGCCAAAGGGGCGGGTGGTGAACACGTCCAGGGTCACGTACCGGCGCGGCATCTCAGCTCTCGAACGCTACAAGAGCACCCGCGCCCCCACGCCGGCCTCTCTACTCTCTGCCACAATTTAGCCTCAGATCGGCGAGGCCGGGAAGAGCCGGGAGGGGGTCACGAACTCCTCCTGCGCTTCCACCAGCAGCAATTCCCGAGACTGTGCTTTTTCGGTCCGCGACAGCACCCCGTAAATGGAGGATGCGGCAAGGGAAACCGCCTGCGCCGTAGAGCCCGTGCGCAGCACGTGCAAGAAGAACAGCGCGGCGATCGCATCGCCCGCGCCGTTGAGCGAGACGGCGAGGCGCGGCGTGCGCACCAGGAAGCGCCCGTCAGGTCCGGAGGCGAGGAGGTCGATGGAATCGGGTGGCGTCTCTCCCACATGCAGGCTGGTGACGAGGACCACCTTCGGCCCCAGCGCATGCAGCGCGTCGCAGGCGGCGATGGCCTCCGGGAGCGTCGCGCAGGTGCGGCCGGTGAGCAGTTCCAGCTCGAACTGGTTGGGGGTGATGACATCGGCGGCGGGCACAGCCTGTTCGCGCATGAATTCCGGGATGCCCGGCCGCACGAAGATGCCGCGGCCCACGTCGCCGATCACGGGATCACAGCAATAGGCGGCATTGCGGTTCGCCGCGCGCACCCGCGCCACCGCATCAAGAATGGCGGCGCCGATATCGGCCGAGCCCATGTAGCCGGAGAGCACGCCGTCGCAGCGCGACAGCACGCCGCGCTCGGCGATGCCCTCCACCAGATCGCCGATGGCGGCAGCCTCGAACACCTGCCCGCGCCACGCGCCGTAGCCGGTGTGGTTGGAGAACTGCACCGTGTTGATGGGCCACACCTCCACGCCCAGCCGCTGCAGCGGGAACACGGCGGACGCATTGCCCACATGGCCGTAGGCGACGTGCGACTGGATGGAGAGGATGTTCATGGGGCCGTTCCGGGGAGCGCTGGAACAGCCGGTTAACCCGATGGAGCGTCCGCCGACAAATGGAATCTGTTGATGCACCCCCGCGGCCCCGCTGATGTTTCCCCGCGCAACAGCAAGTGACCGGCACCCCATCGTTCGGCCACTGGAAATGCGCCGCGCACAGGACTAAGCCGGGGCGCCGCCGTCCGATGGCGACGCTTTGTGCCGGTGACGCCTTGCCCTCGACCCGACTGCCGCTCCGTCCCCTCCTCGCCGCGCTGGCGCTTGCTGCGCTGGCAGTGCCCGCTTACGCCGCCGGCCCCGCCTGCTACCCGCCCCAGGCGCTGGCGGCGAAGCCGGGGGAGGAGATCGTGCGGCCGCACACCGGCGGGCCGGGTCAGTTGCCGGACATCTCGGTGCCCACGGCGGCGCCCGTGCCGGCCGCCCTGCGCGGCTCCATCCGCCGGGTGGACCTGCCGCCGGGCGTGAAGATGGTGGCCCTCACCTTCGACCTCTGCGAGGCCTCCAGCGAGACCTCGGGCTATGACGGCGCGCTCGTGGATTACCTGCGCGCCGAGGGCGTCGCCGCGACCTTCTTCGCCGGCGGCAAGTGGATGGTGAGCCATCCCGAGCGCGGCGGGCAGCTCACCGCCGATCCCGGCTTCGAGATGGGCAACCACACCTGGTCCCACGCCAACCTCACCGTGAAGACCGGCGAAGCCATGCGCCGGCAGGTGGACGACGCCGACATCGGTCTCGCCCTCGGCCGCAAGCAGGCGGAAGCAAAGGGCTGCATGCTGCCGAAGCCTCAAGCCATCAGCCTGTTCCGCTTCCCCTACGGCTCGTGCAGCGCCGAGTCGCTGAACTATGTGAACGACACCGGCCACCTCGCCATCCAGTGGGACGTGGATTCCGGCGATCCCGCTTTCATCGGCGCCAAGGGCATGGCCGACGACATGCTCCGCGGCATCAAGCCCGGCTCCATCGTGCTCATGCACGCCAACGGGCGCGGCAAGCACACGGCCGAGGCGCTGAAGATCCTCATCCCGGCACTGCGCGCCAAAGGCTACCGTTTCGCCACCGTGGGCCAGTTGCTCGCCGCCGGCACGCCGGTGATCGCCCAGACCTGCTATTCCCTCAAGCCCGGCGACACCCGCATCTATGACGAGGCCGCAAGGACCGGAAAGCGCATCCTGCCGGTGCAGTAGGCGGCCCCTCGGCAAGCCCCGACGGGGCCGGAACGGCCGCGCTCGCGCGGCGAAGGCGCGGACGTGCAAACCGAGCCCCATTGAGCCGCCGCAGCGGCCGGGCCAAGATCGCGGACACGACGCGATCACGTTCCCCTCCCCGCCCGCCGGAGATGCCCGTTTGACTGCCCCAGACCCCGACGCCCGCCGCTCGGCGCCCGCGACGCTCAAGAACCGCGGCCCCATCGGCGACCTTCTGCTGCCGCTTTTTCCCCGCTCCGGCACCGTGCTGGAAATCGCCAGCGGCACCGGCGAGCATGTGGTTCATTTCGCCCGCCGGGCGCCGCATCTCGTCTTCCAGCCGTCCGATCCCTCCCCCTTCGCCCGCGCCTCCATCGCCGCCTGGACCGCCGCCGAAGGTCTTTCCAACGTGCGCGAGCCCCTCGCCCTCGATGCGGCGGGCGAGGACTGGCCGGTGGGCAAGGTGGATGCCGTCGTCTGCATCAACATGATCCACATCAGCCCGTGGGAAGCGACCGTGGGCCTGATGCGCGGCGCCGGTGCACGCCTCCCGGCGGACGGCATTCTCTTCACCTACGGCGCCTATCTGCGCGACGAGGTCGAGACAGCGCCCAGCAATGTCGCCTTCGATGCGGACCTCAGGCGGCAGGACCCGCGCTTCGGCCTCAGGCACCTCGCCGAGGTTTCGGCGGAGGCCGCGAAGCACGGCCTCGCTCTGGCTCGGGTGGAGGAAATGCCGGCGAACAATCTTTCGCTGGTGTTCCGCAAGGTCGCGACTGTTTCGCCGCGCGGTGTCCCTGTGCCATAGTCGGTGCCGGCGCTTGCCAGAGGCCGGGCCTGATTCTCCGGCCTTTATCCCCGTGGAGGGCTTCCCGAGCGGAGGCGTTGCCGGGGCCCTTCAGCGTTCGAGGGACACACTCGCTCGGGGAGAACCATGGCGCGCGTCGTCGATCCGTTCATCAAGCTGTCCTCGCCCCGCATCTTCCTGGTGCGGATGCTGGTGTTCCTGGCCCTGTGCGCGGCGCTGGCGGCGGTGTTGCACCGGCAGATCGTCGCCGCCTTCCTCAACAATCCGGGGCTCAACGGCGTCATCTTCGGCGTGCTGGCGGTGGGCATCATCCTTTCCATCAGGCAGGTGTCACGCCTGTTTCCGGAGGTGGACTGGGTGAACTCCTTCCGCCTCGCCGATCCCGGCCTCGCGGTGTCGCGCCCGCCTACGCTGCTGGCGCCCATGGCCGCGCTTCTGGGCGAGCGGCTGGGGCGGATGGCCATCTCGCAGGCCACCATGCGCTCCATCCTCGATTCCATCGGCACCCGCCTCGACGAGAGCCGGGACATGGGGCGCTACCTCACGGGCCTGCTCGTCTTTCTCGGCCTGCTCGGCACCTTCTGGGGCCTCCTGGAGACGGTCTCCTCCATCGGCGCCGTCATCGGCGCGCTGCAGGTGGGGCCGGACGTGGGCTCCATCTTCGAGGACATGAAGAGCGGCCTCGCC
>JAEWBL010000180.1 GCA_023391175.1 Pseudomonadota bacterium | reverse complement strand
CCTGCAGCTCGCGCGGGGTGAGATCGGCCATGACGCCGCTGCGTCCGCGGGTGCCCAGCAGGGCCACCTCCAGGGCGAGGTCATGGCTGATGTAGGGCTGGCCGCGCCGCACCTTCTCGAAGGCCTCGATCAGGTCGTTGGGCGACGTGTCCTTGAGGAGATAGCCCGTGGCGCCCGCCTCCAGCGCGCGGCTGGCGATCACCGGGTCCGCGTGCATGGAGAAGACGAGGATGGGCATGCGCGCCGCCTGCGCCCTCAGGCGGCGAACCAGGGCAAGGCCGGCGAGGCCGCTGCCGTTGAGCGCGAGGTCCACGATCACCACGTCGGGCCGCTTGCGCCGGAACAGGCGATAGCCGGCCAGCGCCGTCTGGGCCTCCATCAGGTCGGAGACGCCCGCGTCCTCCAGCAGGTGCCGGCAGCCCTGCAGCACGATGGGATGGTCGTCGATGAGGAGAACGCTGGTCATACCGGATGCCCTGGACCTGAACGCATGCGCCTGCCCTCGGCGGAGACCGAAGACGCAGGGGCAGAATGCCCCAACGGGATGGGAAGCTCCACAAAAAGCCGCGCGCCGCCATTTGGTGCGCGCTCCAGCCGGCAGGTGCCGCCGAGCGCCTGCACCCGCTCCTTCATCCCGGACAGGCCGTGCCCCATCACGGGAATGGCGGGCGGCCCCTGGCCGTCGTCGGTGATGACGATGCGCAGCAGCGCCCCCGCGCCACCCCGCCCCTCCTCTCCCACCGCGATACGCACCGAACGGGCGTTGCCATGCTTGAGCGCGTTGGTGACGCCCTCCTGCGCGCAGCGATAGACCGTGGCATCGAACGACGGCTCGTAGTGATCGGCGAGGTGCGCCGCCTCCAGTGCGAAGCGCCGCTCGGGATCGTGCTGGCGGAAATCGGCGACGAGGCTGGAGAGCACGTCCTTCAGCGGCACATGATCGAGGGCGGCGGGGCGGATGCGGGTGAGGAGCCGGCGGTTGGCCACCTGCATGCGCTCGACGATCTCGATGAGGCTCTTCGCCCGCGCCACCATGCGCTCGGCATTTTCGGCCGGGGCCGTGGCGGCGAGGCGGGCGAGCGAATCGGCGCTGGCCTTCAGGCCGAACATGAGCGGGCCGAGTTCGTCGTGCAGGTCGCCGGCGATCTGCCGCCGCTCGTCCTCCTGCAGGCTCACGAGGCGGGCGTAAAGGTGGGCATTTTCCTCGCGCGCCGCGCCGAGGGTTTCGGCGAAGGCGTTGAAGCGCTCCGCCACCTCGGCCAGTTCGCGGGTGCGGGGCGGCTCCACCCGGCAGGCGAACTCGTTGTGCTCCAGTTCGTCGAGCCCGTCGCGAAAGCGGGAGAGATCGCGCCGTACCTGCCCGAGGGCGACGAACAGGGCGGAAAGGATGGCGAAGTTGACGGCCAAGGCGACGCTGGCGAAATCGAACACGTCGTCCCAGACCTCGGCCACTTCGTCGTCGGGGACGCCCTCGATGCGGACCCGGCCGATGAGGGTGCCGTCGGCCACCACGTCGATCCGCCGCGTGACCTGCGACACGCCGATGAGCCGGGCGAACCAGGAGGGCGCGGCCTCCCCGCCCGCGGGCGCTCCGTCGGCGGGCAGCACGGCCGGCCGGCCATCGGGCCCCTCGAGGGAGATGCGCACATGGCGCAGGTGGCGCAGATGGGGCGGAAAGGCTGCGGCGAGCGTGGTGCCCGGCTCCGTGGCCACGCGTTCGGCCACCTCGCGGACCATGTTCTCGGCCATCTCGATGGAGGCGACCATCTCGCGCCCCGCCGCGACCCGCGCATTCACCACCACCACCGCGCCCGCCACCACGGCGGCGACCAGATTGATGGCGAGCACGGCGCCGAGCACACGGGTGCGCAGCGAAACCCGGCGCGGCACGGCCGGCGCGGCATCCGCATTTCCCGCGCCCGCGAGGCCCCGCGCAAGCGCGGCGGGGGGGACGCTCATGGGTTCCTCCGTTCGGCGGCGGGGGCGGCAAGCGCGGCGAGCGCGTCCTCGCGGCTCGCCCCCGCGGCCCGCAGATTGAAATAGTGCTGGCACAGATCACTATAGCCGATCCGCCGCACCGCGCGACCGACCGTGATGAAGCCCCCGAGCAGCACCTGCGGGCTTTCAACCACGGAGATTTCGCCGAGCATGCGCTCCAGTTGCAGCGTGCGGTTGGCAAGCATGCGGCGGTTCTCGTCGAACAGCGCGTCGGCCTCGCTCAAAAGCGCCGCGATCTCCGCCACAGCCTCGGCGGACGGGGGAACTCCGGACGGTCCGGACCGCGTGGCGAGAAAGACCTCGGGCGGGGTGTCGTCGCCCACATCCAGCCATTCGCGCGTCGCTCCGCCGCGCACGGCGCCCCCTTTGGCGGCACTCCGGCCCCCCGGCGGAGGCGTGGCCTCCGGCGCCGAAGCTGCGCTGGAGGCAACCGGCCGGCGCTCCTCCTCCTCGCCGCACGACGCCACCGCGAGCGCGCCCGTCGTCGCCAGAAGGCACATCGCGAAAAGCCGGGCGACGGAGAGAGGACGGGGATCAGAGCCATGGCGCATCGGAAAAGCAGTCTCTCCCACGTATTCTGCCGATTCTGCCGACATCTTCACCGCCCGACCATCTCTTTGGGACGCGACGATCTCTGAATATTTTCTCAGAACAAGACGCACCCGGATTCCAACTTGGCGAAAACACGCCCCCTATAAAGCACGACATCTGCGGCAACAGAACAAATAATCGAACCCGCACGGGGCTCGGAACGCTGCGGCACCGGTCGGCAAACAACATACTTATCAGACACTTATGGAAGTCCGGCAACCGCCTTTGCCAAGTGTTCCCATGATGAATTGCCGAATGATCGGCAGACAAAAGTGCGGATACCGCTTCAACTGAAGCCACACAAGATAAAGAACCATAAGAAATCAATAAGAAAAAATCGGGTTTCTGGTCGCAATCGGAGGACGACCGCCACCCCGGCCATCACCAGCTCTGCTGCGCGCAAGGTGCGGTCTCCTGCGTCCCCTCCACGGGGCGAGGCCCACGCCATGTGAGGAAGCGGAGGGGAAGCTTCGGCTCCCGCGCCACTCCCGCCGCCGTCAGGCCGCGGGGGAACGCACGGGTGCGGGAGGGACAAGTCCAACCGAGTGAGGAACCACCCAAGGAAACGCCAAATGACGAGATTGTTTTCCTCCGTCTCCCTCTGTGCCGTGACCCTCGCCCTGGCGGCGGGATCAGCGGCCGTCGCTACGCAGGCACTCGCCAACGACAAGCTCGTCGAAATCGCCAAGAGCGACGAGAACTGGCCGATGACCGGCAAGAATTACGACGCCAACAACTACAGCCCGCAGAAGCAGATCAACAAGGCGAACGTGAAGCAGCTTCGCCCGGCCTGGTCCTTCTCCACCGGCGTGCTGTCCGGCCACGAGGGCACCCCGCTCGTCGTCAACAACGTGATGTACATCCACTCGCCCTATCCGAACACGACGTTCGCGGTGGGCCTGGACGATCCCGGCCACATCCTGTGGCAGCACAAGCCGAAGCAGAACCCCACCGCCCGCGCGGTCGCCTGCTGCGACGTGGTGAACCGCGGCCTCGCCTACTGGCCCGGCGACGGCAAGACCCCGGCGCTCATCCTCAAGACCCAGCTCGACGGCCACATCGTGGCGCTCAACGCCGAAACCGGCGCGGAGTTCTGGAAGCTGGAGAATTCCGACATCAAGGTCGGCTCCACCCTCACCATCGCGCCCTATGTGGTGAAGGACACGGTGCTGGTGGGCTCCTCGGGCGCCGAGCTGGGCGTGCGCGGCTACGTCACCGCCTATGACGTGAAGACCGGCGCGCAGAAGTGGCGGGCCTATGCCACCGGCCCGGACGAGCAGGTGAAGCTCGCCGACGACTTCAACAAGGCCAACCCCCAGTATGGCCAGAAGGGCCTCGGCACCGGCACCTGGGAGGGCGACGCCTGGAAGATCGGCGGCGGCACCAACTGGGGCTGGTACGCCTTCGATCCCTCCACCAACATGATCTACTACGGCTCCGGCAACCCCGCGCCGTGGAACGAGACCATGCGTCCCGGCGACAACAAGTGGACCATGACCATCTGGGGCCGCGACATCGACACGGGCGAGGCGCACTTCGGCTACCAGAAGACCCCGCACGACGAGTGGGACTACGCTGGCGTCAACGTCATGATGCTCTCCGAGCAGAAGGACAAGACCGGCAAGATGCGGAAGCTTCTGACGCATCCGGACCGCAACGGCATCGTCTACACCCTCGACCGCACCGACGGCTCGCTCGTGTCCGCCGACAAGATCGACGACACCGTGAACTGGGTGAAGCAGGTGGACCTGAAGACCGGCCTGCCCCAGCGCGATCCGGAATACGCGACGCGCATGGACCACAAGGGCCGCGACATCTGCCCCTCGGCGATGGGCTACCACAACCAGGGCCACGACAGCTACGACCCTGAACGTCAGTCCTTCTTCATGGGCATCAACCACATCTGCATGGACTGGGAGCCCTTCATGCTCCCCTACCGCGCGGGCCAGTTCTTCGTCGGCGCCACGCTGTGGATGTATCCGGGCCCGAAGGGCAACAAGCAGACCTATGAAGGTCTCGGCCAGGTGAAGGCCTACGACGCCATCAACAACAAGTACAAGTGGGAAGTGATGGAGCGCTTCGCGGCCTGGGGCGGCACGCTCGCCACCGCCGGCGGCGTGATGTTCTACGGAACGCTGGACGGCTTCATCAAGGCCCGCGACAGCGACACCGGCGAGCTGCTGTGGAAGTTCAAGCTGCCGTCCGGCGTCATCGGCCATCCCATGACCTACACCCACAAGGGCGTGCAGTACGTCGCCATCTATTACGGCGTCGGCGGCTGGCCGGGCGTGGGCCTGGTGTTCGACCTCAACGATCCCACCGCCGGCCTCGGCTCCGTGGGCGCGTTCAAGCAGTTGCAGAATTACACCCAGATGGGTGGCGGCGTGATGGTGTTCTCGCTGGACGGCAAGGGCCCCTACGACGACCCGAAGGTGGGTGAATACGCTTCCGGCGGCTGACCTCCGACAACCGCCCCTTGCCGGCCGCCGTCCCCCCGGCGGCGGCCGGTTTCTTCTTTCGCCACGAGCCCACTATCGCCGCCTTCATCGCCCGCCGTACGGCCGCGAAAGGACGCGAACCAGACGGAGGCTGAACCGATGACCTGTTCCGCGAGCACACTTGCGCGCCACGCCGCGACGTCCGCCACCAGCCATCTCGTCGCCGGAGCCCTTGTCGCCGGCACGCTGGCCCTCTTCGCCGCGCCAGCCCTCGCGCAGACGGCGGAATCCGGCAAGATGTCGCCGCAGACCGCCAACCAAGGCTCGGCCGCACCGGCGCAGGCCGCGACGCCGCCCGATCCCTCGATCCTGCGCGTCTGCGCCTCCGAGGTGGAGGCGCCCTTCTCCCAGAAGGACGCGAAGGGCTTCGAGAACCGCATCGCCGGGGTTCTGGCGCAGGCCATGGGCCGCAAGGCGGTGTTCGTGTGGACCTCCAAGCCCGCCATCTATCAGGTGCGCGACCAGCTCGACGCCAAGCTCTGCGACGTGGTGATGGGCGTCGACACCGGCGACGCGCGGGTGCTCAGTTCCAAGCCCTACTACCGCACGTCCTACGTGCTGGTGACCAAGGCCGAGCGCAACATCACCGCCGCCGACTGGAACGACCCGCAGGTGAAGGCGCTCAACCGCTTCGTCATCCGCTTTTACTCGCCCGGCGAGACGGTGCTGAAGCGCCTCGGCAAGTATGAGGACAATGCCGCCTACCTCTACAGCCTGGTCAACTTCCGCTCGCCGCGGAACCAGTATGTGCAGGTTCCGGGCGAACGCGTCGTCTCCGAGGTGGCCAATGGCGAGGCCGACATCGCCTTCGCCTTCGCGCCGGAGGTGGCGCGCTATGTGAAGTCCTCGCAGGTGCCGCTGCGCATGAGCCTTGCCGGCAATTCCGTCACCAAGTTCGACGGCACCGAGATGCCCCTTCACTACGATCAGTCCGTGGCCGTGCGGCTTGGCGACACCGCCCTTCTCGCCGAGATCGACGCGGCGCTGGTGAAGGCGCGGCCGCAGATCGACGAGATCCTGGCGGACGAGGGCATTCCCCTGCTCAAGCCCAATTCCTGAGCCGGCCGGACGGTCGCCATTTCATCGGAATTTCTGGAAGGTCCAATGCACAGCCGTTTTCTGTCGCGGGGCGTCAAGGCCCTCCTCGCCGTCGCTTTCGTGTCCGGCTTCGCCCTTGCCGCGCAGGCCACGCTCAACTTCACCAATACGGTGACGGGCCAGCCGCTTGATCTCTCGGATGCGCCAGCCGAGGGCCGCGATACGGAGGCTGTGAAGAAGTTCCTGGCCACCGGGGTGAACATCTACGTGGAAAACCCCACCTGCCTGCCCAAGGGCAAGGATCTGTTCCTGTCCATGTGCTCGGGCTGCCATGGCCACTACGGCGAGGGCAAGATCGGCCCCGGGCTCAACGACAGCTATTGGACCTACCCGAAGAACATGACCGACCAGGGCCTGTTCGAAACCATCTTCGGCGGCGCGCAGGGGCAGATGGGGCCCATGTACGGGGCGCTTAACCTGGACGAAATGCTGCTGGTGATGGCCTGGGTGCGCCACATCTACAAGGACGATCCCAACGACGCGGTGTGGCTGACTCCGGCGCAGCGCGCGGCCTTCAAGCGCTTCGACGACAAGGAAGACAAGACGCCGGAGCTCGACAAGGCCCCGGTGTGCAAGGCGACGGCCGCGACCACGGCCGGAAGCAAGTGAGAAGGCAAGTAAGAAGGGAGGACACCAGATGACGCATAAGGTTCGCATGTCCGTGCTCGCCGCCGCCGCGTTCGCGGTCACGGCCCTCGCCGCCGGCGGTGCCGCCGCCTATGACGGCACCAATTGCAAGGCGCCCGGCAATTGCTGGGAACCCAAGCCCGGCTATCCCGACAAGGTCGCGGGCAGCAAGTACGATCCCAAGCACAACCCGGCAGAGCTGGCGAAGCAGGGCGAATCCATTACCCAGATGGAAGCGCGCAACAAGAAGCGCGTCGAGTATTTCCAGAAGACCGGCCAGTTCGTCTACGACGTGAGCAAGATCCCGTCCAACTGACGCCGCCTTTCCCGACCCCCACCAGCAAGGCTGAGCCTTTCCGCGAAGCCGGGCAATCCTCCGATGGATGGTGGGCAACTGGCGCAGCCGCTCGGGTCTGAGCGGGATCACCCTTCCCGCCCCCGTCGGCTGCGCCTTTCTTGCCGCACAGGCCCCGTCACCGCGGGCCGAAGGGACATCCCATGCACGCCATCGCCGACACGGAGGGCGCGCTCGCCCAGTGGCGCGTCCGGGCCCTCGATTTCGAGCGGGCGGTCGGGCGCATCGTGCTTGGTCAGGAGCGGGTCATCCGGCTCCTGACCATTGCGGTGTTCGCCCGCGGCCACGTGCTGCTGGAGGGCGACGTGGGTGTCGGCAAGACCACGCTGCTGCGCGCGCTCGCCCGCGCCATCGGCGGCGCCTACGAGCGGGTGGAAGGCACCATCGACCTCATGCCGGCGGATCTCGTCTACGACGCACGCATCGGCGATGACGGCCGCCCGCGGATCGATCCCGGCCCGCTGCTGCGCCGGGGGCCGGACCTCGCGGTCTTCTTCTTCAACGAGATCAACCGCGCGCGGCCGCAGGTCCACGCCATGCTGCTGCGGCTGATGGCCGAGCACACCGTTTCGGCCTTCGGGCGCGAGTACGTCTTTCCCTTCCTCCAGGTGTTCGCCGACCGCAATCGCGTGGAACGGGAGGAGACATTCGAGCTTCCGGCCGCCGCCCGCGATCGCTTCTTCATGGAAGTGCAGGTGAAGACGCCCGAGGATTTCGCGGCCCGCCGCGCCCTGGTGTTCGACCCGCGCTTCCACGACACCGACCTTTTGATCGCGGAGGTGCCCGAGGCGGTCATCGACCATCGCAGCCTTCATCAGGTCGCCCGCGAGATCCAGAACGCCATTCCCGCCAGCGACGCCATCGTCGCCTATACGGTCGCGCTGTGGGAGGCGATCCGCACGCCCGAGAGAGCCGGCATCGCGCTTGCCGGCGTGCGCATGGATCGCCTGGTGCAGGGCGGCGCCAGCCCGCGCGGCATGTCCTATCTCATCCGCGCCGCGCGGGTCCGCGCCTGGCTGGAAGGCCGAACCATGATCGTGCCGGAAGACCTGCGCGCGGTCTTCCCGGAGGTGATGGCCCATCGCATCTTCTTCGATCCGGTCTATGAGATGCGCCGCGAGGAGATCGCCGCCGACCTCTGCCGTGCCGCCTTCGCCACGGTGCCCGCGCCATGAGCCGCCCCACCGGAGAAACCGACGACGAGCACGGCGGCAAGGTGCTGCCCTATCGGCTGCGCTGGCGGCCGCGCGGGGTGCGTCCCGGTGCCCAGCCGGGGCAGGGCGACGGCGGCGACGGCACCTTTCGTGCCCTCGTTCCTCTGGTCGCCCGGCCCGATCCACGCCGCATCGACCTGCGCGCCTCGCTCCGCGACCCGTTCGAGGGTGTGCATGTGCGTACCTTCGCACCACGCCTCGCCACCACCGTCGCCGTGCTGACAGACCTGTCCGGCTCCATGGGCTTCGACGGCACGGGCGCGCAGGTGGCGCACCTCGCGGCCACGCTCGCCGCCTCTGCCGCTGCCACGGGGGATGAATTCACCCTGCTGGGCGCCGGCGGGGACCTGCGCGAGGACGCGTTCGTTCCCGCCACGCGGCGCCGCGGGCTCGGCGCGCAGGTGTCTGCGACCGTCTCCGCCGCGACACCCTTGGGAAAGAGCGCACAGGGTCTTGCGGCGGCAGCCGAGCGCCTGCCGCGCCGCCGCTGCCTGGTCTTTCTCGTCTCGGATTTCCTCATGCCCGAGGCCGACCTCGACGGGCTGCTCGACGGCCTGTGGCGACACGACGTGGTGCCCGTGGTGGTGCGCGACAGCCGCGCCGAGGGCGAGGTACCGGCCTGGGGCCTGATGGAGGTCGCCGATACCGAGACGGGCGCACGACGGCTCGTGTTCATGCGGCCGGGCTTGAGGGCACGCTGGCAGGCGGCGGCACAGGCCAGGATCGCAGCTCTTGAGGCGCGCTTCGCCCTTCGCGGACACACGCCCTTCCACCTCGTGGACCGGTTCGATGCCGATGCGCTGGTCGCCTTCCTTGCCCGCCGCTAGGCCGTGGCGGCCTGCGGCCCTCGCGCTCGCGGGCTGGCTGCTCGTGGCGCTGCCCGCCCACGCGGCGGGGGTGGACCTCTATGCGCCGCGCGCTTTCGGCTATCTCATCGGCGACACCCTCACCCTGGAGGCGGTCGTCACCCTCGATGCGGGGTGGCGGCTCGACGAAAGTTCCCTGCCCCGGCCACGTCCCGTCACCTACTGGCTCGACCTGAAACGCCTCGACGTGCAGCCCGGAACCGCACCGGACGGCGCCCCGCGCTATCGCCTCACCCTCACCTACCAGACCTTCTATTCCCCTCTGGAGCCC
>JAEWBL010000092.1 GCA_023391175.1 Pseudomonadota bacterium | reverse complement strand
TGGCCAACGCTGAGCACCGGCCCGACGCTCGTGCCGGATGACGATAAGCAGGCCGCTTTCCTGCCCCTGATATTCTTTCCCCGTCATTTCGCAGACTTCTATGTTGCGCGACTTCGCGAAGGCTGGTCCGGCCATTATGAAGCCCTTATGCCGACCCTCGCGCGGCAAGCAGGTCTGAAGCTCATCGACCTCGGCAATTCGGGGCGGAAGTTCACGTTGATCGAAGAGTTCAATGTGGTTCCGCAATCCTTCAGCGCGCCACCCCGCGCAGCGTTCGTACATCCTGTCAAGAATGTGGCGCAGATCGATGCGATCCACTTCCGGCCGGAGGAACACATCGAGGGGTCGCAGGCCGAGATCGAGGCTCTGAAGGCGCGCTTGTCCCGCGCGAACGATTATCTGGAGTTCGGAGCCGGAGGCTCCACCGTTCTCGCCTGCCGGATGGGCGTGCAGACTGTCACCTCGATCGAGACAGATCTCGATTTCTGTGGCGATCTCATTCATCGCTTCTCGCTGCGGACATACATAGACACCGGCCGACTGCATCTGAAACACGTTCATGTTGGACCGACGGGACCTTGGGGGTTTCCCATGGAGACTCCCGCGGATCGTCTGATCGAAAATTATGTAAGCTGGCCATCGAAAATGAAGAGCGCCGACCTGATCTTGATCGACGGCCGCTTTCGCGTTGCCGTTGCGGCGGATTGTGCGCTCTCGCACGGCACCGATACAACCATAATGATACATCACTACTTCGATCGACCACAGTACCGACCGGTCGAGGAGTTTCTAGCCCTGCGCGAGCGCGTCGACAGACTGGCCATTTTCTCCATCTGCGAGGATCGCAGAGAGATCGCCGGGCAGATACGGCAGCAATATTTCCACGATATGCAATAACCGCTTCTTTCCATCGGCAAGACCTTATGTCGCAGGTGATCTATAGGCGCCTCTTCGCTCCACCGTGCCCCAGGACGAACGTAACAACCTACCGCTTTGCTGCACCGCCCACACACGTTTGACAGCACGATTCCGGAACGTTAATTGAACATTTCGGCACCCAAACCTGAGCGTGCGGTGGTTGTGGTGGAAGCGGGGCGGAGCAAGGGAATGGGCTGGCTCGCAAATCTGCTGCAGCGCCACAGGACCGGGCCGGAGCGTGCGGTACCTGCGGCGCGAGTCGAGGCGGGCGCGCCGCCCGGTCATCAGGGTCCGCCTGCGGACCACCCAATGCCCTCAGCAGCTCCCTCCGCCGCCGTCGAGGCCGGCCCGATCTGGTCGCCCCTGGTGGATGGCAAGTCCAAGCCTCCCACCGACGGGGCCGGACTGGACCGGGTATTCCGCGACCAGGACCTGCTGGTCATTACCGGCTGGACTACCGGGGCCGCCTCGCTCCGCGTGGAGGGCGAGGCGGGCGTGATCGAACCCGGCCTGCGCGTCGAGGTTCCCCGCCCGGACGTCTCCGCCGCCTACGGCTTTCCGGCGCCGGTGCAGGGCATGCTCCTCGCCTATCGCCTGCCGCCCGTCGGCGCCGCCCGACCGGTGCGCATCGTCGCCACCGCCGGCTCGAACACCCGTTCCGCCGACGTCACCGCCTTCCCGGCCGAGCGCTACGAGCGCGACCTCGACCGCATCCTCGCCGAATACGCCGTGGCGCGAGCGCGGCTGATCGACATCGTGCACGATCTGCCGAGGCACCTCGCCGCCGTCGCCCGGTCCGCCGTCACCTCCACCGAACCCGGCGCGTCGCAGGGCCACATGGAAACCCTGAAATCGGTGCCCGGTGCCGGCGGCCTCTGCATCGGCTGGACGCTGGGCGCGGGCCCCTTCTTCCTGGTGGACGAGAACGGCCTGTGCCAGCCGCTGGAGGCTCCCGAGCGCTGGAACCGCCCGGACATCTTCGAGGCCTTCGCCGCCGACTACGGCGCCGCCTGCGCCGACGCCGGCTTCCTCCAGGCCCTGCCCGCCGGCTTCGGCCGCCACGCCCGCCTCATCGCCCGCGACGGCGACACCCTCGTCCTCGTCCACGAGCGGGACGTCGATCCGGCCCCCCGCGACGCGGTCGGATATGCCCGCTGGGCCTTCTCCTTCCCCGTCCCCCCCGAGCGGATGGCGGCGCGCTTCACCCGGCATGACGGATCAGTGCTGAAAACCCTCATAAACCGCATCGAACACCCGCAGAATACCTGGGTGGAACGTGCCGGATCGGTGCCGGATCAGCCCGAGGTGTCGATCGTGGTTCCGCTGTACGCCCGCTACGATTTCGTCGAGCACCAACTGCTGGAATTCGCCGAAGATCCCTTTATCCGCAAGCGTTGCGAGCTGATCTATGTGGTCGATGACCCGGCCCTGCGCACCCCCGTCTTCGCCGCCCTCGACACCTGGTTGCAGCTCTACGGCGTTCCCCTTACCGCGGTATGGGGCGGACGCAACCGCGGCTTCTCCGGCGCCAGCAATCTCGGCCTTTCGCAGGCCCGCGGCCGGCAGGTTCTGTTCCTGAATTCGGACGTGATTCCAACGCGTTCCGGCTGGCTCGCCGAGCTGAGCCGACGCCTTGACGACCATCCCGACTACGGCCTCCTCGGCACCCGCCTGCTGTTTCCCTCGGGGGGCGTCCAGCATGACGGTATGGTCTTTGAATATAACGGAAAATACGGCGTCTGGCTGAATCAGCATCCGGGCAAGGGGCTGCCTCCGTTGAGCGCTGCGGCGGGAAAAGTCGTGCCTTGGCCCGCCGCCACCGGCGCCTGCCTGATCGGCGACCGCGCCGAA
Organism: Pseudomonadota bacterium; assembly: GCA_023391175.1. Lineage (GTDB taxonomy): Bacteria > Pseudomonadota > Alphaproteobacteria > Rhizobiales > Xanthobacteraceae > Xanthobacter. The sequence continues at coordinate 284 of JAEWBL010000092.1, read as the reverse complement.
GTGGCCGCGCTCGGCGGGTTCAGTGAGGACTATCTCATTGGCGATTTTGAGGATTCCGACCTGTGCCTCAAGATGCAGGCGGCCGGCCGCTCCGTCGGCGTGTGCCCTGACATCACGCTGACGCACCTCGAACGCCAATCTTTCGGCCTCCAGGGTTCGGGTGATTTCCGCATGCGTGTGATGCTGTTCAACGCCTGGCTCCATCAGGAGCGCTGGCGCCCCGCCATCGAGCGCCATTCGGTCACCGAAGCGGGAGCCTCGGCATGATCGGCACCGCCCTCATC
>JAEWBL010000014.1 GCA_023391175.1 Pseudomonadota bacterium | reverse complement strand
GCCTGGATCACCGCGCTGACGACGCTGAATGCCACCGCCCAGGCCATCCTGCCCAATTGGGTACGGGGCCGGGCGCTGGCGGTCTATCTCACCGTCTTCAACGGCGCGATGGCGGGCGGCAGCATCGCCTGGGGCCTCGTGGCGCAAGCGGTGGGTGTGCAGGTGGCGCTGGTGATGGCGGCCGGTGGCCTCGCGGTGGTTGGCCTCATCATGCACCGGGTGCCGCTGCCCGCGGGCGAGGCCGATCTGACGCCCTCCATGCACTGGCCGGAACCCGCGATGGCCGAGCCGATCCCCAACGACCGGGGGCCTGTGCTGATCCTGATCGAGTATCGGGTGGCGCGGGCGGACCGGGAGGCCTTCCTGAAGGCGCTGGAGCGTCTGTCCGCCGCCCGGCGCCGGGACGGAGCCTATGCCTGGGGCATCAGCGAGGACTCCGCCGATCCCGAAGAGATGCTGGAATGGTTCATGGTGGAATCATGGGCCGAGCATCGGCGCCAGCATCGCCGGGTGTCCCATGCGGACGCCGACGTGCAGGCCGAGGTGCTTTCATTCCATCAGGGCGATGCGCCGCCGGTTGTGCGCCACTGGATCGGGGTCGATCCACCGCGATAGGCCCGATCAGGAAGTTCGCTTCTCCGCCGGGGGGCTTCCGCCGGTGCTCTCGCGCAGTACGATGCGGTAGCCCACCTCGCAGGTACCACCCCGCGCGGCTGTGCCCGCAATGCGGCCGAGCAGCATCTCGGCCGCCTTCTGGCCCATCTCGTAGCGCGGGATGTCCACGGTGGACAGGGAGGGGTTGAGGTGGCTCGAAAAATCGAGCCCGCCGAAGCCCGCGACGGCCATATCGCCGGGCACGGCGAGGCCCATGCGCTGGAACGCCAGCAGGGCGCCCGCAGCGAGCACGTCGTTGAGGCAGAGCAACGCATCGGGGCGGGGCCGCAGGGCTGCGACCTGCTCGGCGACGATGCGACCGCAATCCATGCTGGTGAGATCGTCCGCATTGAGGGTTAGCGGCGCGCCGAGCCCGGCCCCGGCGATCGCGGCCTCATAGCCCTTGGCGCGCATCTGGGCGCGGCGGTCGCGCGTCGCGGCGCCGACAAAGGCGATGCGGCGGAAACCCTGCACCACCAGCGCTTCGGTCATGGCCTTCATGGCATCGAAATTGGAGAGCCCGACGAGGCTGTCGATGGGCGTCTGCGTGCTGTCCCACGTCTCCACCACGGGTACGCCCGATTTCTCCAACAGCGCCCGCGTGGTGCGCGTATGCGAGACGCCGACGATGACGAAGCCGTCCGGCCGGCGCCGCAGCAGCGCCTCGATCACCTTTTCCTCCTCCGCCGGGGAATAGTTCGTCTCGGCCATGATCATCTGCACCCCGTGGGTGCGGGCGACATCGGAAACGCCCTTCACGCTGTCGGTGAAGATGGATGACGCCACCGTCGGCAGGATCAGCGCGATGATGCCGCTGCGCTGGGAGGCGAGGGAGGAGGCGACGAGATTGTAGATGTAGCCAGTCTCGCGGATCGCGGCTTCGACGCGGGCCTTGAGATCGGCATTCACGAGGGCCGGCTGGCGCAGCACGCGCGAAACCGTCATGGCGGACACGCCCGCCACGCGGGCCACATCCTCCATGGTGACGCCTGCCGCCCGTCCCCCCCGCTTCTGCCGCATCGCCGATTCCGCCCCCATATCCCCAGCCAACATATGGCCTGCCGGTCGCTTGACAAGCGGATCAGGTTAGCGCTAACAAATGATAGCGCTAACAACTAAAAACCGGGATGGGTGGAAATGCGCGACGCGAGGCCCGCGGAGGTTCTGGAAACGGATGTGCTGGTGGTCGGTGGCGGTGCTGCCGGGCTGGCCTGCGCGGTGGCGGCTGCGCGGCGCGGCCGGCGCGTGATCCTTCTGGAGCGCTATGGCTTCAGCGGTGGCGCGGCGGTGGCCGGCCTCTCCGGCACCATCTGCGGCCTCTATGCCGCATCCGACCGCCGCAACGCCGAGCCGGAGCAGGTGGTGCACGGCTTCGTGGATGAGTTCATCGCCGCCATGGAGGCCCGCGGCGGCCTCACCGGCCCGGTGCAGTATGGCAAGACCTATGTGCGCGTCCACGATCCCCTCGTCTGGCGCGAGGCGGGCGATGCGCTGCTCGGGGCCGAGGGCAATATCCGGGTGCTCTACCACGTCACCGTCACCGGCGTTCTTGCCGAGGGCGACCATGTGCGCGGTGTCACCGCCTTCACCAAGCAGGGGCCGCTGGAGGTGCGTGCGAAGATCACCGTGGACGCCTCCGGCGATGCGGACGTGGCGGCCATGGCGGGCCGGGCGCTCACCAAGGGACGTGATGGCGCCATCCAGAACCCGACCATGATCTTCCGCATCCTCGGTGTGGACATGGCGCGCTTCCTCGCCGCCAACGGGCCGGATTCCATCCTCGACGAGCGGGTGATGAAGCTCATCCAGGCGTTGAACGCTTCGGGCGACTACCGCCTGCCGCGCGCCAAGATCTTTCTCTTCCCGACGCCCCGTCCCGGCGAGCTGATCTGCAACGCCACGCGCATCATGGGCGCGGACGGGCGCGAGCTGGACGCCACCCGCGCCGCCGACCTCAGCGAGGCGGAGTTCGAGGGGCGCAAGCAGGTGCGCGAATACGCCCGCTTCATCCGCGATCACATCGCCGGCTGCGAGGCCTCCTTTGTCAACGACACCGGCGTGCAGGTGGGCGTGCGCCAGACGTGGCAGATCGTCGGCCGCGACCTCCTGAAGAACGAGGACGTCACCTCCGCCCGCAAGCGCGCCGACGGCATCTGCCGCTCGCCCTGGCCCATCGAGCTGCATTCCGGCGAGAAGCCCAAGCTGCACTGGATTCTCGACGATTATTACGAGATCCCCCTCGGCTGCTTCCTGCCCGCCACCGGTACGGGCCTCGTGATGGCCGGGCGCTGCCTCTCGGCCGAGCACGAGGCCATGGCCTCGGCCCGCGTCACCGCCCAGTGCTTCGGCTACGGCCAGGCCATGGGCCTTGTTGCTGACCAGCTCTGCGACGATCCGGCGGCCCTGCCGTCCGGCTCCGATGTCCGCGCCGCGCTCAACGCGCTCGGCGCCCAGCTCAACTGACGAGACAGGGACGTTTCATGTCCGACGCCGACCAGAAAATGCCGACGCTGCGCAGCAATTTCGAGCCCGGCACCACCCGCTGGGCGGTGCGCCGCGCCCAGTGGCTCGCCATGGGCTACAGTGAGGAAGACCTGCTGAAGCCGAAGATCGCCATCGTCAACAGCTCCAGCAAGCTGTCGGTCTGCTACGCCCATCTCGACGATGTGTGCCGCGTGGTGGAGCAGGCGATCCGCGATGCCGGCGGCCTGCCGTTCGAGATCCGCACCGTGGCGCCGTCCGATTTCGTCACCAGCGCGGGCCGGCAGGCGCGCTACCTGATGCCGAGCCGCGACCTGCTCGTGAACGACATCGAGGTGCAGGTGGAAGGCGCGGAGCTGGACGGCATGGTGCTGCTCGCCTCCTGCGACAAGACCACCCCCGGCCAGCTCATGGCCGCCGCGCGGCTGAACGTGCCGTCCGTGGTGCTGCCCTGCGGCTACCAACTGGGCGGGCATTGCGCGGGCAAGGAAGTGGACATCGAGGAGGTCTACAAAAGTGTCGGCTCGCTGAAGGCGGGGTCCATCTCGCTCGCCGACCTCAAGGCGATGACTTGCAGCGCCATCACCGGCCCCGGGGTGTGCGCGGGGCTTGCCACCGCCAACACCATGCATGTGCTCTCCGAAGCCCTCGGCATGGCCTTGCCGCGCAGCGCGCCCATCCGCGCCGGCTCGCAGGCGCTGATGGAGAATGCCGCCCGCGTCGGGGCCGCCATCGTCGACCTCATCATGAAGGACATCCGCCCGCGGCAGATTCTCACCCCCGCTGCCTTCCGCAATGCCCTGCGCGTGGCGGTGGCAACCGGATGCTCGGTGAACTGCGTGCGCCACCTCGCGGCCACCGCCTCGGAAGCCGAGATGGACATCGACATCGTGGCTGAGCTGGAGGCGTTGAACGACACGCCGCAGATCACCACCGTGCGGCCCAACGGCCCCCACCGCATCGAGGATCTCGACCGTGCCGGCGGCTGCCGGGGTGTGATGCGGGAACTCTCCGACGTGCTCGACCTCTCGGTGATGACCGTCACCGGCAAGACGCTGGGCGAGAACCTCGCCGACGTTCCCGAGCCCGACCGCGCCGTCATCCGCCCGCTGGCCGATCCCTTCCGGCACGAGCCGGGCCTCACCATCCTGCGCGGCAGCCTCGCGCCCGACGGGGCGGTGGTGAAGGTGTCCGCCGTGCCGGCGGAAGTGCGCACCTTCTCCGGCAAGGCGCGGGTGTTCGAGGACGAAGCCGTCGCCATCAAGGCGCTGGAGACCCACTCCATCACGCCCGGCGATGTTGTGGTGCTGCGCGGCCTCGGGCCGAAGGGCGGGCCGGGCACGGTGTTTGCCGCAAGCTTCATGGCGGCGCTCATCGGCGCGGGCCTCGGTGCCGGCGTCGCGGTGGTGACCGATGGCGAACTGTCCGGCCTCAACAGCGGCATCACCATCGGACAGGTGATGCCCGAGGCGGCGGAAGGCGGGCCTTTGGGCTTGGTCGCGGAGGGCGATGTCATCTCCATCGACATCGGCGCCCGCCGGGTCGATCTCGACGTCTCCGAAGCCGAACTCGCCACCCGACGCGCCACGTGGCGCGCCCCGGACCACAGCCAGATCCGCGGCTGGCTAGGCCAGTATGCGGCCATGGTGCAACCGCTCTCCAAGGGTGCCGTGCTGAAACCCATGCGGCCCTGAGGGCCGACGACAACAAGGCGGCCCTGAACGCCTTCGACAAACAAAAAACGAACAGACAGGATCGGGAGGTTTGAATGCCCAAGAAGACTGAAAGCTCCGGGAAGACGACAAGGTCCGGAACGCTGAAGACCGCTCTGGCCTCGACCGCGCTCGCCGCCCTCGTCTGCGCGGCCTTCGCCGGTGGCGCGAGCGCCGAGAGCGTGAAGGTGGGCGTGCTCAACGACCAGGCCGGCGTGCAGGCGGACTTCGCCGGCGCGGGCTCGGTGGTGGCGGCGAAGATGGCGATCGCCGATTTCGGCGGCAAGGTCGCCGGCATGCCCATCGAGCTGGTCGCCGCCGACCACCAGAACAAGGCCGACATCGGCGTGAACGTCACCCGCCAGTGGTTCGACACGGACGGCGTGGACGCGGTGCTGGACGTGCCCAATTCCGCCGTCGCGCTGGGCGTCAGCGGCATCGCCAAGCAGAAGAACAAGGTGGCGATCATCTCCGGCGGCGGCACCTCCGACCTCACCGGCAAGGACTGCGCCCCGAACACCGTCCACTGGACGTACGACACCTGGGCCCAGGCCAACACGGTGGGCACCGCCGTGACCAAGGCGGGGGGCAACACCTGGTACTTCATCTCGGTGGACTATGCCTTCGGCCATGCGCTGGAGCGCGACGCCGGCGAGGCCATCAAGGCCGCCGGCGGCAAGATCCTGGGCACCGTGAGACATCCCCTCGGCACCTCCGACCTCTCCTCCTTCCTGCTCCAGGGCCAAGCCTCCGGCGCCAAGGTGATCGGCCTCGGCAGCGCCGGGGCAGACACCATCAATGCGGTGAAGCAGGCGTCCGAATTCGGCATCGTCAAGGGCGGGCAGAAGCTCGTCGCGATGCTCATGGTGCTCAATGACATCAGCGCGCTGGGGCTGGAGACGGCGCAGGGCCTGTTCCTGTCGGAGGCCTTCTACTGGGACCTGAACGACCAGACCCGCGCCTTCGCCAAGCGCTTCGCAGAGGCCAATGGCGGGCGCTATCCCAACATGGTCCATGCCGGCGTCTATGCCGGGCTGCTGCACTATCTGAAGGCGGTGGAGAAGGTGGGTAGCGCCAAGGACGGTGCGAAGGTGGTGGAGGCCATGAAGGCGATTCCCACCGACGATCCGCTGTTCGGCAAGGGCGCGGTGCGTCCGGATGGACGCGCCATCCACGACATGCATCTGTTCGAGGTGAAGAGCCCGGCGGAGTCCAAGGGGGCCTACGACTTCTACAAGCTCATCGCCACCGTCCCCGCCGACAAGGCGTTTCGCCCCCTCGCGGCCGGCAATTGTCCGCTTGTGAAGTAAGACCAAGCCCGCGCGGAGCCTGAGAGAGGCCCGCGAGGTTTCGGCCGGAGGCCGAGGCCGCGGGCAGGGCGCGTCAGCGCTCCTCCTCCTGCTCCGGCAGGAGGAGGATGATGAGCACCGCGGAGATCCAGCCGATGAAGGCGAAGGCTGTGGATTGCCCGTTCCATGTCTTCGACTGCCACATGGCGAACCACTCTCCGCCGACGACAACGAAGCCGCCGCCGTAGAGCAGGATGCCGAGGGTGAGCCCGAGGACGGCGGTCGCCTTTGCGCGGGGGAAGGCGGGGCCACGCAGGGAACCGAGCATCCGCGCGACGCCCGCCCACAGCACGAGGGCGGCGGCGGCCTCGGCAGCGATGATCGCGACATATGCGGCGGTCTGGAGCCGTTCGTCGGTGATCGCCCGCCACCGCACCGTGGAATCCGGGAAGATCGTATCCATCGCCAGCACGTGGTGGACGAACGCCCAGTTCGTCCCGTAGTCCGTGATGTTTCCGTAGGCGACGAGCGTGAAGAAGACGGCGATGGTCGCCACCAGCGCGGTCTTGCAGAGCCGGACCAGAACCATGCCTCGCTCCCGCCGATGGATCGCCTGGTGAATGGGGCGCCAGCCGATACTAGATCGGTCGGTCGTGGACGCGAACCCACAATCGCTCGGATCGGCGCCCGCCGGTTGAACGCGATCTTTGCACCCCCCCGGGGCTCCGCCCTATCGTGAAGCATGCCCACCGCTCCAGAAGCCCGCCATCTATCCTCCCATGCCCTCGCTGCGACGCTCCCGAGGCGGCTTCCGGATGCCCGCATCCGCTATGGCGATGTCAGCCCCGTGCAGTTCGCCGACCTTCGCCTGCCGCCGTGCGAGCCGCCGCCCGCCGGCTTTCCGGTCGCGATCTTCGTGCATGGCGGCGGCTGGCTCGCGGACTGGACGAAGGACTATTCCGCGCCCTTCGTCGAAGCGCTGACCGACGCGGGGCTCGCCACCTGGGACATCGAATTCCGCCGCATGGGCACCCGCAACGGCGGCTATCCCGAGACCTTTCGTGACGTCGCGATGGCCGCCGATCACCTGCGTGAGGTTGCACGGTCCCATCCGCTGGACCTTCGCCGGGCCATAACCATCGGCCATTCGAGCGGCGGCCACCTCGCCCTCTGGCTGGCGGGACGCGCCAGCCTGCAAGCCGGCAGTCCGCTTTTCGCTCCCGATCCGCTGCCGCTGAAGGGCGTCATCTCGCTCGCGGGGGTCAACGACCTGGAATGCTCCCTGGAGCTTGGCGGCCGCACCGACATTCTCAGCCTTCTGGGCGTGACCTCGGCCGCCGAGGCGGCCCCGCTCTTCGACCACACCTCGCCTGCGCGGCTCTTGCCGTTGGGCATGCCGCAGGTGCTCGTCCTGGGGACGCTGGAAGACGGTTGGCGCAGGGAGATGACCCTCGCCTATGCGGAGGCCGCAAGGCGGGCCGGTGACACGGTCCGGCTGCTGGAGCCGGAGGGGCTGGATCATTTCGACGTGGTCGATCCGCTGGGCCCGGCCCTCGCGCTGGTCTCGCGGGAGGCGCTGGCCCTCGCGCAGGCGCCGTAGCACCGTCCTCGCAGGACGGGATGTTCCGGACTGTTCCGGGCCGTCGGCCGGTGGCATGGTCCGGGCGTGACGTGCCGGGTGCGCCGGCCGATGGAGACGAACTCGTGGCAGCGGACGGCACGTCCACTCAGAAGTCCTCGTGGACGGTGCTGGCGAGCTTCGCCGGATATCGGCCGGGCTGGATCAAAACGGATGTCGCCGCCGGGCTCGCCATCGCGGCCGTGGGGCTGCCGAGCGCCATCGCCTACCCGGCCATCGCCGGCCTGCCGCCGCAGACCGGGCTTTATGCCTCCATCGCGCCGCTCATCGCCTACGCGGTGTTCGGCCCCTCCCGCCAATTGGTGGTGGGGCCGGATGCGGCGACCATCACCGTGCTCGCAGCCGTGCTGGCCGGCATGCCGGACCTCGCGGCCGTGGACAAGCCGGGCGTGGCCGCCCTCATCGCCCTCGTGGTGGGGGGCTATTATTTCGCCGCGCGGCTGGTGGGGCTGGGGGTGCTCTCCACCTTCCTGTCGCGGCCGATCCTGGTGGGCTTCTTCGCGGGTATTTCGCTGTCCATCCTCGTCGGCCAGCTCAAGCGCGTCACCGGCATTCCCATCGTCGGGGACGGGCTGATCGCGCCGGTCATCGAGCTGGTGCGCAAGGCCCATGAGGTGCACTGGCCCTCGCTGCTGCTGGCGCTCGGCATGTTCGCCGTGCTGCACCTCGTGCGCCGCGTGCGATTGCCGGTGCCGGGGCAGGTGGTGGTCGTGGTGCTCTCGGTGCTGCTCTCCGCTCTGTTCGATTTTGAGGGGCGCGGCATCGCCGTGGTGGGGTCTATCCCCTCCAGCCTTCCCGCGCTGGCCCTGCCGGCCGGGGGCGGCGCGGCGATCGACCAGTTGCTCATCGGCGCGGCGGCGATCTTCCTCGTCAGCTTCGCGGCCGGCATCGTCACGGCGCGCAGCTTCGGCGAGCGGGGCGGCTATCCGGTGGATGCCAATCGGGAGATGGTGGGCTTCGGCGCCGCCAACATCGCGGCAGGCCTGTTCGCCGCCTTCCCCATCACCGCCTCGGACTCCCGTACGGCGGTGAATGCCAGCGTGGGCGGGCGCTCGCAGCTCGCCAGCGTGGTGGCGGCGCTGGCGCTGCTCGCCATCGTGCTGTTCCTGCAGCCGGCGCTCGCCATCCTGCCCATCCCGGCGCTGGGGGCGATCCTGATCGCGGCCGCCCTGAGCCTCGTGGACATCCCCGCGCTGCGTGAACTCTGGCGCATCAGCCGCATGGAATTCGCCTTCGCCATGATCGCGCTGTTCGCCCCCATCAGCCTCGGTGTGCTGAATGGCGTGCTGGTCGCCATCGGGGCGACCTTCGCCTACCTGCTGCACAAGATGATGTATCCGCGCGACGCGCTGCTCGGGCGGGTGCCCGGCCATGAGGGCTTCTACAAGCTGCACCGGCGGGCCGATGCGCGGCAGGTACCGGGACTCGCCATCGTGCTCATCCAGGGCGACCTGCTGTTCTTCAATGCCGACCGCATGCAGGGCCGCATCGACGCCATCGCCGACACGCTGGTCGCCGGCACCCGCTGGCTGGTGCTGGATGCGAGCGCCATCACGCAGGTGGACTCTACCGCCGCTGCGGCGCTGGAGGAGGTGCGCGCGGAGCTGGAGCGCCGGGGCCTCAAGTTCGGCATCGCCGAGATGCACGATGAGGTGCGCACCCTGCTCGACCGTGCGGGGCTCCTCGATGCCATCGGCCCGGACATGATCTTCGACGACCTCGACGACGCCTATCGCGCCTTCGAGGCGAGCGGGGAGGGCGCGAGCAGCGATTAAGCCGTGACACTCTCCGC
>JAEWBL010000001.1 GCA_023391175.1 Pseudomonadota bacterium | reverse complement strand
GTGTTGGGGCTGCGCGCGGCGCTGGCGGTCTACCAGCCGGGAGGAATGGTGCCGTGAAGCCGTCCGCCTTCTCCGCCACGACCCGTCCGGGGCTGCGCGAGGCCTCCCACCTGAAGCCGGGCTTCATCGCGGCGCTGCTCCATCGCCTGTCGGGCGTGGCGCTGGCGGTGTTTCTGCCCATGCATTTCATCGCGCTCGGAACCGCGCTGTCGGGCGCCAACGCGCTCGACAGCTTCCTGGCTGTCACTCACAGCCCGCTCGTAAAGATCGCCGAATGGGGACTCGTCAGCGCCCTTGCCGTGCATATGGCCCTTGGCCTCCGGGTGCTCGCCATCGAGTGGTTCTCGTTCCGCGGCCATACCGCCGGCGTGGTGGCGGGCGCCATAGCGGCCGGGCTCGCCGTGGGCCTCCTCTTCCTGCTGAGCGGGTGGTGAGCATGCTCGGCATTCCGCTCGCCACCCTGTCCGTGCTCTGGGCCGGCGCTTTTCTCGGTGCGCTGGCCGCGGGCGGGGCCGGCTTTGCCTTCGCCCTCGCTGCCTCCGCCATCTGGCTGCACGCGCTCGACCCGATCCAGACCACCGCGCTCATCGTCGCCTGCGGCAGCATCCTGCATCTCACGCTGGTCTGGCCCATCCGCCGGTCTATCGACGGCGTGCGCCTCGCCCCCTTCCTCGTGGGCGCGCTGGTGGGGGTGCCGCTCGGGGTGCTGGTGCTCACGGCGGTGAACCCCGCCCCGCTGAAGCTCGCTCTGGGCCTCGGCATGGCGGCCTATGCCCTCTACGCCCTCCTTGCTCCACGCCTTCCGGTGATCGTCGCCGGTGGCCGGTGGGCCAATGCGGGCATCGGCTTCGTGGGCGGCATCCTTGGTGGGCTCGGGGGGTATTCGGGGGTCGTCCCCACCATCTGGACCCAGCTGCGCGGCTGGCCGAAGGAGGTGGCGCGCGGGGTGTACCAGCCCTTCATCCTGTTCGCCCACGTGGTGACGCTGGCAGCTGTCGGGGTGGTGGGCATCGACGGGCGCTCCTGGTTGCTCATCGTCCTTGCCCTGCCGCCGCTCGCCATTGGCGCCGTGCTCGGCCTCCAGATCTACGGCCGCCTGAACGAGAAGGCATTCAAGCAGATGTTGTCGCTGATGATCCTGCTCTCGGGTCTGGCGCTGGTCTTCTAGGAGCATCCCATGGACCTCAATCTCGACGAAGTCGAAAAGATCTGCGCCGACCTCTATCTGCGCGCGCTCCAGTTGCTGCCGCCGGACATCAAGGCCGGCTTCTCGGAGCTGCAGCGCACGGAGACGGACGCGACCGGCCAGGCCATCCTCGGCACCATGGTGGAGAACATCAAGGTCGCCGAGCGCACGCGCAACATCCTGTGCCAGGACACCGGCATCCCCATCTACAACATCACCATCGGCCGCAACGTCTCCTTTGATGGCGCCGGGCTGAAGGAGGCGGTGCGACGCGGCGCGGCGCGCTCGACCAAGGAGAACTCCCTGCGCTCGTCGGTGGTGCATCCCATCACCCGCAAGAACGACCAGACGTCCTGCGGCATCCGCGTGCCGGTGATCCACATCGACTTCGACGACCGGGAGGAGACCGTCTCCATCGAGATGATCCCCAAGGGTTCGGGCTCGGAAAACGGTTCGTTCCTCAAGATGCTGCTGCCCTCGGACGGCATCACCGCCGTGAAGCGCTTCGTCGTCGACCGGGTGATCGAGCTGGGCGGCCGGGTGTGCCCGCCCACCATCGTGGGCGTCGGCATCGGCGGCACCTCGGACCTGTGCATGCACCTCGCCAAGATCGCCGCGACCCGTCCCCTGCGCACGGTGTGCGAGGATTCGGAGGGCGCGAAGATCGAGGCCGAGCTGTCCCGCGCGGTGAACGAATTGGGCATTGGGCCGCAGGGCCTCGGCGGACGATCCACGTCCTTCGCCGTCCATGTGGAGGTCGCCGCGACCCACATCACCCAGAACCCGGTGGCAGTGAACATCCAGTGCCATTCCGCCCGCCGCGCGCGGGCCACCTTCACCCCCGGCGGCATCGCCTTCAGCTGATCCGGAGCGCTACGATGGCCCACCATGTCCTTGAAATGCCGGTTGATGCCGATCAGGTCCGCGCCCTGAAGGTCGGCGATACGGTGACGCTCCAGCGCACCCTGTTCGGCATCCGCGACGCGACGCAGATCCACATGTTCGACCGGGGCCGCACCACACGCCTCGATCTCAAGGGACACGCGGTGATCCACACCGCGCCCAACGTGCACCGGGTAGAGAAATCCCCCGCCGCACCCGCCGGCTACACGCCCTTCTGCATCGGCACCACCACCTCCATGCGCATGGAGCGCTTCACCCGCCCACTCATGGAGCGGGAAGGGGTGCGCCTCATCGTCGGAAAGGGCGGCATGGGTCCGGCGACGCTGGAGGCCTTCCGCGAGCTGGGCGGCGCCTATCTCGCCATCGTCGGGGGGGCAGCGGCGCTGGAGACCACGTGGATCGAGGAAATCGAGGACGTGGACATGGACGACCTCCATCCCGAGAGCCTCTGGAAATTCCGCATCCGCGATTTCGGGCCGCTGCTGGTGGGCATGGACGCCCATGGCGGCTCGCTTTTCGCCCAGGTACAGGCGGATGTCGCCGCCCGCAGGGACGCGGTGCTGGCGGGCATCGGAGCCTCCGAATGACGCCCGCCGTCGCGGTCCGCGAGACGGACGTCCTCATCCTCGGCTCGGGCGGAGCCGGCCTGTTCGCCGCGCTTCACACCAAGAAGTCCGCGCCCGATCTGGACGTGACGGTGGCGGTGAAGGGCCTCATCGGCAAATGCGGCTGCACCCGCATGGTCCAGGGCGGCTACAACGTGGCGCTCGCCCCCGGCGACAGTGTCGAGCGCCATTTCATGGACACGGTCGAAGGCGGCAAGTGGCTCAACGACCAGGATCTCGCCTGGACGCTGGTGACGCAGGCGCAGGTGCGCATCCGCGAGCTGGAGACCGAACTCGGCTGCTTCTTCGACCGCAATCCGGACGGGACCGTCCACCAGAAGGCTTTCGCCGGCCAGACCTTCGACCGCACGGTGCACAAGGGCGACCTCACCGGCATCGAGATCATCAATCGCCTCATGGAGCAGGTGTGGCGGCGCGATGTGAACCGCATGGAGGACCACCGCGCCCTCGACCTCATCCCCGCAGCCGATGGCTCGGGCCTCGCCGGGGTGCTCATGCTGGACATGCGCACGGGCGTTCCGGTGCTGGTGAAGGCGCGCGCGGTGCTGCTCGCCACCGGCGGCGGGCCGACCATGTACAAGTACCACACCCCCTCCGGCGACAAGTCCTGCGACGGGCTCGCCATGGCCCTGCGGGCCGGCCTTGCGCTGCGCGACATGGAGATGGTGCAGTTCCACCCCACCGGCCTCCTCGCCGGCCCCGGCACGCGCATGACGGGCACCGTGCTGGAGGAGGGGCTGCGCGGCGCCGGCGGCTGGCTCACGGACCGCACCGGTGCGCGTTTCATGCATCTCTATGACCCGCGTGGCGAGCGGGCCACCCGCGACATCGTCAGCCGCTCCATCATGCGCCGCATCCGCGACGGCTATGCCACCGCCCATGGCGGCGTGAACATCGAGATGGCGCACCTCGGCCCCGACCATGTGCGCAAGACCTTCAAGGGCATGGTGGAGCGCTGCGCCGATTGCGGCTTCGACCTCGCCGGAGGGCGGGTGGAGGTGATCCCCACCGCTCATTACATGATGGGCGGCGTTGTGTTCGGCGGAAATTGCGGCACCGCGATGCCTCGTCTCTACGCGGCCGGTGAGGATACGGGCGGCGTGCACGGCGCCAACCGCCTCGGCGGCAACGGGGTGGCCAACTCCACCGTGTTCGGCGGCATCGCCGGCGATGCCATGGCGCGGGAAGTGGAGCGCGGGCGCGCCCTCGCCGATCCCGATCCGGCGGCCCTGGAACACTCGCTGGAGCGCGCCTTCTCGCCGCTGGGCCGCGACGCGCGCGAGCTGCCCGCCATTCGCGAGGCACTCTACGAAGCCATGTGGGATGACGTGGGCATTTTGCGCACCGCGCAGGGGCTGAAGCGTGCGCAGGCGACGCTGGGCAGCCTCGCCGATGCCGTCTCCCGCGCCGGCGCGCCTGATGGGGACCGCCGCTACAACCTCACCTGGATGGACCGCCTGAACCTCGAGAATCTGGTGCTCGTCAGTCAGGTCATCACCGCCGCGGCGCTCGCCCGCGAGGATAGCCGAGGCGCCCATTTCCGCGAGGACTTTCCCGAGACCTCGGACCTTGATACCTCGCGCTACACGCT
>JAEWBL010000223.1 GCA_023391175.1 Pseudomonadota bacterium | reverse complement strand
CGCCGGTCCTGCTCGATGCAGCGGCGCCCTTGCTGGTCGCCATCGACCCGCTGGACGGCTCGTCCAACATCGACACCGACATCTCGGTCGGCACCATCTTCGCCGTCTTCCCGCGTCCCGAAGGCGCCGACGCGTCCGAGCCCTCGGCCTTCCTGCAGAACGGGCGGGACATGCTGGCCGCCGGCTACGTGGTCTACGGACCCCACACCGCGATGATGCTGACGCTCGGCGCCGGCACCTGGCACTTCGCCCTCGACCGCGCCGGCCTCTTCCGTCTGGTGAATGCCGAGGTGAAGGTGAAGGAGGGCGCGGCCGAGTTCGCCATCAACATGTCCAACTACCATCACTGGGACGTGCCGGTGCGCGACTACGTGGACGACTGCCTCGCCGGCAAGAAGGGCCCGCGGGAGCGCGACTTCAACATGCGGTGGGTCGCCTCCATGGTGGCGGACGCACACCGCATCTTCCAGCGCGGCGGCATCTATCTCTATCCGGGCGACAGCCGGAAGGGCTACAGCCAAGGCCGCCTGCGGCTGCTCTACGAGGCCTTCCCCGTCGCCTTCCTGATGGAGCAGGCGAGCGGTTCGGCCACCGACGGCCGGGGCGCGATCCTCGACCTCGACGCCACCGCCCTGCACCAGCGCGTGCCGTTCATCTTCGGCTCCCGCGACGAGGTGGCCCGGGTCTCCCGCTATCACCTGGAGCCGAACGGCCACGGCGAACGCTCGCCCCTGTTCGCGCGGCGCGGCCTGTTCATCTGACCTGCGCCCCCTGATCTCCGGAATTCGAGCACGCCATGTCCAGCAAGCACCCCATCATCGTCGTCACCGGTTCGTCGGGCGCCGGAACGACCTCCGTCAAGCGGACCTTCGAGCAGATTTTCTATCGGGAGAAGGTCAAGGCGGCCTTCGTGGAAGGCGACAGCTTCCACCGCTACGACCGCTACGAGATGCGCGAGCTGATGGCCGCCGAGGCGGCCAAGGGCAACAAGCACTTCAGCCACTTCTCGCCCGACACCAACCGGCTCGAGGACCTGGAGCAGCTGTTCAAGGACTATGGCGCGACTGGCTCCGGCCGCTTCCGCCACTATGTCCACGACGCCGCCGAGGCGAAGCTCTACAATGCCGAGCCCGGACGCTTCACCGACTGGGAAGACCTGGAGCAGGGCACCGACATCCTCTTCTATGAGGGTCTGCACGGGGCGGTCGTCACCGACGAGCTGAACCTTGCCCAGCATGCCGACCTGAAGATCGGCGTGGTACCCGTCATCAATCTGGAGTGGATCCAGAAGATCCACCGCGACAAGGCCACCCGCGGCTATTCCACCGAGG
Organism: Pseudomonadota bacterium; assembly: GCA_023391175.1. Classification (GTDB taxonomy): domain Bacteria; phylum Pseudomonadota; class Alphaproteobacteria; order Rhizobiales; family Xanthobacteraceae; genus Xanthobacter. The sequence continues at coordinate 3,983 of JAEWBL010000223.1, read as the reverse complement.
ACGTGACCGACACCATCATGCGGCGTATGCCCGATTACGTGCGCTACATCTGTCCCCAGTTCACCGAGACCGACATCAACTTCCAGCGCGTGCCGACGGTGGACACCTCCAACCCGTTCATCGCCCGCTGGATCCCGACGCCGGACGAATCCATGGTCGTGATCCGCTTCCGCGACCCGCACGGCATCGATTTCCCCTACCTGCTGTCGATGATCCACAACAGCTTCATGTCGCGGGCGAACTCCATCGTCATCCCGGGCAACAAGCAGGATCTCGCCATGCAGCTCCTTCTGACCCCGCTCATCATGAAGCTGATGGACAGGAAGCGCCGCGCCGGCTGAGGCGGGCGCATCACTCCCCTCCCCCGCGCCGGGGGGAGGGTGAGGGGGGAGGGCGGCACGTTCTTGAGCCCCGAAGCCCGGGCGACCCTTGGACGCGTGGCTGCTGCCCTCCCCCCACCTCTTCCCGACGGGAGCCCGGGGCTCCTTCCGGCACGAGACGGCGCGTGTTTTGCGTAAACGACACCTGGGAGCCCTTCCCGCCGTCCGGCAGCGCCGGAAGATGGCGCGCAGGGGTCGCGAGCCGAACGGAGAATGCCATGACTGCCCACGCTGCTGCCATTGCCGCTGCCGACGCGCCGGCGCCCGTCGACCGTTCTCCCGGCGCGCTCGGCTGGCCGGTGACTGCGGCCCTGCGCGCCCTCGCCATGGACGGCGTGGAGCAGGCGAAGTCGGGCCACCCCGGTGCGCCCATGGGCATGGCGGAGATCGCGGCCGTGCTCTGGCGCGAGCATCTGCGCCATAATCCGGCAGATCCCGCCTGGCCCGACCGCGATCGCTTCGTGCTCTCCAACGGGCACGGCTCCATGCTGATCTATGCGCTGCTTCACCTCACCGGCTACGATCTACCCATCGCCGAGCTGAAGCGCTTCCGCCAGTTGCATTCGCGCACCCCCGGCCATCCCGAGCTGGGCATGACGCCCGGCGTCGAGACCACCACCGGCCCGCTCGGCCAGGGCCTCGCCAATGCGGTGGGCATGGCCATCGCCGAGAAGACGCTCGCCGCCCAGTTCAACAAGCCGGGTCTCTCCATCGTCGACCACCGCACTTTCGTCTTCCTCGGCGACGGCTGCCTGATGGAGGGCGTGAGCCACGAGGCGTGCTCCCTCGCCGGGCGCCTCGGCCTCGGCAAGCTCGTCGCCTTCTATGACGACAACGGCATCTCCATCGACGGCAAGGTGGAGGAGTGGTTCCCCGATGACACCCCGGCCCGCTTCGCCGCCTATGGCTGGCAGGTGATCCGCAACGTGGACGGCCACGACCCCGCCATGCTGCGCGATGCGGTTGAGGCGGCGCTGTCCGAGACCGGCAAGCCGACGCTGATCTGCTGCAAGACCACCATCGGCCGTGGCGCTCCGACGAAGGAAGGCCACCAGGACACCCACGGCGCCCCCCTCGGTGCCGAGGAAATCGCCCGCACCCGCGCCGCCATGGGCTGGGACCATGCGCCCTTCGAGGTGCCCGAGGACATCTACGCCTTGTGGGACGCCCGCCGCTCCGGCGCCGCGCGCCAGTCGGCTTGGGACGCGCGCATGGAAGCCTATGAGCGCGCCTATCCGGCGGAGGCGGCCGAATTCCGCCGCCGGCTTGCCGGCGACCTCTCCCCCGCCTTCGCCGCGACCTATGCGGCGGCCCTGAAGGCGACCGTCGAGAAGGCCGAAACCGTGGCCACCCGTAAGGCGAGCCAGCTGGCGCTGGCCGCCCTCGCCCCGGCGGTCCCGGAGTTTCTGGGCGGCTCGGCGGACCTCGCCCATTCCAACCTCACCACTTTCCCCGGCGCGGTGCCGATCACCCGCGATCCGGCCGGCAACCAGATTTTCTATGGCGTGCGCGAATTCGGGATGTCGGCCATCGCCAACGGCATCGCGCTGCACGGCGGGTTCATCCCCTTCGTCGCCACCTTCCTCGTGTTCTCGGACTATGCCCGCAACGCCATGCGCATGAGCGCGCTCATGGGCCAGCGGGTGATCTACATCCTCACCCATGATTCCATCGGCCTCGGTGAGGACGGCCCCACCCACCAGCCGGTGGAACACGTGGAGAGCCTGCGTCTCATCCCCAACCTCGACGTCTGGCGCCCCGCCGACACCGTGGAGACGCTGGCCGCCTGGCACGCCGCCCTCACCCGCAAGAACGGGCCGAGCGCCTTCATCCTGTCGCGGCAGAACCTGCCGTGCTGGCCGCGCGATGCGGCCCAGCTCGACGCCATCGAGGCTGGAGCCTACGTGCTGCGCGAGAGCGAGGGCCTCGCCCGCGCCGTGCTGGTCGCCACCGGCTCGGAAGTGAAGCTGGCGGTGGCCGCGGCGGACCTGCTCGACACCGCGGGCATTCCCACCCGCATCGTCTCCATGCCCTGCCGCGAGCGCTTCGAGGCGCTGACCGAGACCGAGCGTGCCGCCCTCTTCCCCAAGGGCGTACCGGTGGTGGCGGTGGAAGCGGGCGTGACCCGCGGCTGGCGCGGCCTCTCCGGCACCCGCGCCGACGGCATCATCGCCATCGGCATCGACCGGTTCGGCGAATCGGCGCCGGAAAAGGATCTGTGGCCGCTGTTCGGCTTCACGCCGGAAGCGGTGGCCGATGCGGTGCGCCGCGCGGTAGGATGAGCGCCAATGAGGCCTGTCACTGCGGGAGACGGCCGGGAGGGGCGCCACCGCAGGACGCGATCAACCCGGCCCGCGCCGGGTCCGCCGAAGCGGTGGAGGGCATCGGATTGCAGCCAAGCGGCACCGTGAATCCCGGACCAGCCCGGGACGACGGGGCGGACGGAACCCTGGCGCGCGCATCGCGACGCCGACCTGAACCTTGAAGAGGAGAGGACTATGGCCCTCGTTTCCATGCGCCAGCTGCTCGATCATGCGGCGGAGCATTCCTACGGACTGCCGGCCTTCAACGTGAACAACATGGAGCAGGTGAAGGCGATCATGGATGCGGCCCGCGCCACGTCCTCGCCGGTCATCCTCCAGGGCTCGGCCGGCGCCCGCAAATATGCCGGCGAGCCCTTCCTGCGCCACCTCATCGCCGCCGCCGTGGAGGCCTATCCGGAAATCCCGGTAGTGATGCATCAGGATCACGGCGCCTCCCCCGCCGTCTGCATGGGCGCCATCAAGTCCGGCTTCTCCTCGGTGATGATGGACGGCTCCCTAAAGGAAGACGGCAAGACCCCCGCCGATTACGACTACAACGTCTCCGTCACCGCCAAGGTGGTGGAGCTGGCCCATGCGGTGGGCGTTTCGGTGGAAGGCGAGCTGGGCTGCCTCGGTTCGCTGGAGACCGGCAAGGGCGAGGCCGAGGATGGCCACGGCGCCGAGGAAGCCCTCGACCATTCCCGCCTTTTGACCGACCCGGACGAGGCCGCGCAGTTCGTGAAGGCCACCCAGTGCGATGCGCTGGCCATCGCCATCGGCACCTCCCACGGCGCCTACAAGTTCACCCGCAAGCCCACCGGCGATATCCTCGCCATCGACCGCATCAAGGCGATCCACCAGCGCATCCCCACCACCCATCTGGTGATGCACGGCTCGTCCTCGGTGCCGCAGGAACTGCTTGAGGAAATCCGCACCTATGGCGGCGACATCAAGGAGACCTATGGCGTGCCGGTGGAGGAGATCCAGGAAGGCATCCGCTACGGCGTGCGCAAGGTGAACATCGATACCGACATCCGCCTCGCCATGACCGCCGCCATCCGCCGCGTCGGCGCCAAGAACAAGTCCGAGTTCGACCCGCGCAAGTTCATGGCCGCCGCCATGGACGAGGCGAAGAAGGTCTGCATCGCCCGCTTCGAGGCCTTCGGCTCCGCCGGCAAGGCGGAGAAGGTGCGCCCCATCGAGCTGGACGAGATGGCCAAGCGCTATGCGTCGGGCGAACTGGCACAGGTGGTGCACTGAGGGGGCGGCTGGCGCCCACCGGGCGCCGTGCCTATAGGAG
>JAEWBL010000482.1 GCA_023391175.1 Pseudomonadota bacterium | reverse complement strand
CGCTTGCCGCGCTGCCGTGGCCGCCCACCCGTCCGGCGAGGAAGGGAGCCGCGTGATGCGCAGCTCTGTCCTGACAGAGGAAAAGCTCACGGCGAGCCTGCCGGCCAAGGTGGTGTCCGCCGCGCTCGATCATGCCGCGCGGCTGGTGCCCGGCAAGACAACGATCCCGATCCTCTCCAACGTGCTGATCGACGCCCGCCACAGGCCGGACGGCTCCGGCGAGCTTCTGGTGATCAGCACCAACCTCGATCAGTCCGTGACCCTGCGCGTGCCCGCCGAGGTGACGGCTCCGGGCTCGGCCACCGTGCCGGCGAAGATCCTCGCCGACACCATGAAGAAGGCCCCGGACAACGCGACTGCCACCTTCAAGGTGAAGGATAACGAGCTGTACCTGTCCTATGGCCGCAGCCGCTTCCGGCTAGCCACGCTGCCAGCGGTGGACTTCCCGACCTTCGGCACACCGCTGGAGCCCGTGCCCCAGGTGGGAGAGGGCAAGGCGGTTTTCACGCTGGAGGCCGCCACGCTGTGCGACATGCTCGGCGCAGTGGAGGCCGCCATCTCGAAAGAGGTGACCCGCTATTATTTGTGCGGCGTCTACCTGCATCGCCATGAGGATCGGCTGCGCGCCGTCGCCACCAACGGCCATGTGCTCGCCTTGCGCGAGGTGCCCGCGCCGGAAGGCTCCCAAGCCATGGCCGGCGGCATCCTCCCGCCGGACCTTTCCCGCATCGCTTGCAGCCTGTGGGCGAAGTCGAAGGACGTGCTGAAGATCTCCATCGACAAGTCCCGCGTCCTCATCGAGGGCGAGGCCGTGGCGGTGTGCAGCAAGCTCATCGACGGCACCTATCCGGACTATGAGCGCGTGGTGCCCAAGGGCGGCACGTCCACGCTCGCCCTGCCGGCGGCCCCGCTCGCCAGCGCCATCGAACGCATTGTCACGGTGGACACCGGCAAGACGCGCTCGATCAAGATGAGCATGGACGGGGGCGAGATCTGCCTCACCGCTCGCCATGAGGGATCGGACGCCACCGAGACGCTGGACGGCGCCACCTCCAGTGAGATCGCGGACGGCTACGCTATCGGCTTTTCCGCCCGCTACGCCCTCGACGCCCTGCGCTCCCTGCCGGGCGAGGCCGTCGAGATCCAGATGTCCACCCCCGGCGATCCCATGCTCTGGCGTAACCCGGCCGAGGCCGGCGCCCTGTGGGTCGTCATGCCTCTGAGAGTGTAACCATGGCCGGCGTCAACAAAGTCATTCTCGTGGGCTATCTCGGCCGCGATCCCGAGATCGCCACCACGCAATCCGGCTCGAAGCTGGCGACCCTCAATGTCGCCACCTCGGAGAGCTGGCGCGACAAGGCCACCGGCGAGCGCCGGGAGCGCACCGAGTGGCACCGTGTCGTCATTTACAATGACACCTTCGTGGGCGTGGCCGAGCGCTTCCTGAAGAAGGGCTCGCACGTTTTCGTTGAGGGGCAGCTCGGCACCCGGAAGTGGACCGACAAGCAAGGGGTGGAGCGCTTCACCACCGAGATCGTCATGCGCCCCTATCGCGGGGATCTCGCCATCCTCGATCGGGCCGAGAAGGCCCCGGCGCCGGATGAGAACGCCTATGGCTCCACCCGCACCCGCGATCCCGCCCCGGCGCACGCCGATGGGGTGGATGACGAAATCCCGTTCTGAGGCGCGCCCATGACACCCTTTGATCGCGCCTTCGGCATCGTCACCGAATATGAGGCCGCCGGCGAGACCAGCGCCGCGCGGATGCTGCTGCTCACCCGCATCGAGGCGCTCTGTGAGGTGGCCGAGGCCGGCCGCCGGCTGGTCGAAGATCTGACGGCTGCATGGCCGCGGATCGCCCGGATGGTGGCGGAAGACCAGGGGAGGGCGCGCGATGGCGCGGCATGACATCCTTCCCATCAGCCTGCCCCCGCGCGGCCTCTCCCGCACCGAGGCTGCGGCCTATATCGGCGTGTCCGCCGGCACCTTTGATCAGTTGGTGAAGGATGGCCGCATGCCGCCGGCGAAGAGGATCAACTCCCGCACGGTGTGGGATCGCAGGAAACTTGACGCTGCGTTCGATGCGTTGCCCGATGGCGCACAGGAGGAAAACCGCGACGATCCGTGGGCACGGGTGGCGGTATGAAGAGCGGCGCACCCATGCTGGACCGGCTGCAATACGTCTATGAGGACATGGACCGTCACGGCAACGTGCGGATCTATGTGTGGCGCGGCAAGGGCCACAAGAAGATCCGCATTCGCGAGCGTCCCGGCACCCCGGAATTCCGCAAGGCCTATGATGAGGCGATCGCGCGCGCCTTCTCCCCCGTCCCCATCGAGCCGGAGGAGACGGAAGAGAAGTCCCGCGACCGCACCCCGAAGCCCGGCACGTTCCGGTGGATGTGCATTCGGTTCATGGCCGAGAGCGCGGACCACAAACGCGACAGCGCGCGCACCCGCCATGTCCGCAAGCTCATTCTGGAAAGCATGTTCGAGGAGCCGACCGAGCCCGGCGCCAAGACCTTCTATGCGGACTTCCCCCTTGATCGACTCACGGTCAAGGCGATCCGCGTGCTGCGCGATCGCAAGCTCGCCGCGCCGGAAGCCGGCAACAGCCGAATCAAGGTGCTTCGGAAGGTGTTCAATTGGGCGATCGCCGACGAACTCCCCGGCATCACGGTCAACCTCGCCCGCGACGTGCCCTATTTCACGGCCGCCGGGAACGGCTGGCACACATGGACCGTGGACGAGATCGAGCAATATGAGGCGCGGCATCCCCTCGGCTCCAAGGCCCGCCTCGCGCTCGCGCTTCTCCTCTACACCGGCGTGCGGCGCTCCGATGTGGTCCAGCTCGGACGCCAGATGATCCGGAACGGATGGCTGCGCTTCACGGAGATGAAGGGCCGCCGCCACCTTGTGAAAGAGCGGGAGATCCCTGTCCTGCCGCAGCTCCAGGCCGTCATAGACGCCACGCCCGGCAGCCACATGACCTTCCTCGTGACGAAGTTAGGCGCGCCCTTCGGCTACGCCAACTTTGGCAGGTGGTTTCGCGATCGATGCGACGAAGCCGGCTTGCCCCACTGTTCGGCCCACGGCCTGCGCAAGGCGGGCGCCACGATCGCCGCAGAGAACGGCGCGACCGAGCATCAGCTCATGGCGATCTATGGATGGGAGAGTCCCAAGCAGGCCGCGCGCTACACCCGGAAGGCGAACCGCAAGCGCCTGGCCGGCGACGCCATGCACCTCGTGGCGCCGACCAAAGAGTGAACAAATCTTTCCCACTCTGCCTTACCCACCGTGCCCCAGTGGGAAAGATAAAGCGAAAAACAAAATAATTTCAGCACACTAGGAAATGTATGGTGCCCGGGGGCGGGATTTCAATGGTCGGTTCATCACGTCCACTTTCGCTTGGTGCCAAACTCGAGCTGGACGATTTCAGGCCCTCCGGCTTCGATTTCATGCGACTGATCCTGGCGCTCTCGGTGCTGGTGCCCCACGCCGCGACGATCGCCCAGGGCGAGGCGTTCGGAGAAGAGTTTTTCAACGGCCCGTTCGCGCCCTATTTCCAGCTTGTCCTTCCGGCGTTCTTCATTCTGAGCGGCTTCCTCGTGTCCGGAAGCATGTTCCGCTCCAAGACCCTCGTCATGTTTGCCGGCCTGCGGTTCATTCGCATTTATCCGGCTCTGGTGGTGGAGGTCATCCTTTCCGCCTTCATCGTCGGGCCGCTGGTGAC